>NZ_JXLL01000052.1 GCF_001316435.1 Caloranaerobacter sp. TR13 | reverse complement strand
CGCGTTCGAGTCGCGGATGGGTCACCAATACGGAGAGGTGTCCGAGTGGTTTAAGGAGCTGGTCTTGAAAACCAGTGACTCGCTTGCGCGGGCCGTGGGTTCGAATCCCACCCTCTCCGCCAACAGAGAGTGGAGAAGTACTCAAGTGGCTGAAGAGGCTCCCCTGCTAAGGGAGTAGGTCCCTAACGGGGCGCGAGGGTTCAAATCCCTCCTTCTCCGCCAAGTTTTTTAA
>NZ_JXLL01000051.1 GCF_001316435.1 Caloranaerobacter sp. TR13 | reverse complement strand
ATTTAAATTCCATTTCTTCCCCTCCTTGACCTTATTAGAATAAGTTTTTTCTAATCCATAGGAAATTATATTCCATATTAAATTATGGATAATTTTGAATATAATTTCCGTTTATGGATGTAGACAAAATCTTCCTTTCAACTTATTAAATCGAAGATTTTGTTCAATGTTTATTATATTTGTTAAAAAATTAATAATATTGTTTATAAATATACATCTATTTATAAATAATACATAAAAATATTATTCTCTATTGTTATCTTAAGACTGTTAAAATTGCTATGAAACAATAAGAGAATTTTGTTAATTTTTTAACTTTTTTCTGCAACATAAACACTTAATTATTATACATTTATATTAATTTGTTATCAACTTTTTTAATGCAAAAAAACTTATATATTAAGTAAAATCAATATTTTAAAAATATTTCTCTAATTCTTTTTTGTTTCATTTTTTTAATATTTTATATATTTTTAAACAAGCTCGTTGACAAAGTTAATTTTTTAAAAATATATAAAAATAAAAGCGAATGCTTGAAAGAAT
>NZ_JXLL01000050.1 GCF_001316435.1 Caloranaerobacter sp. TR13 | reverse complement strand
GGGATTCGAACCCGGGTTACCGCCGTGAAAGGGCGGTGTCTTAACCACTTGACCATAGGGCCTTGTTGGTGCCGGGGACCGGAATCGAACCGGTACGGTCTTATAAGGACCGCAGGATTTTAAGTCCTGTGCGTCTGCCAGTTCCGCCACCCCGGCATTTATTCTGGCTCCTGGGGTGGGACTCGAACCCACAGCCTACCGGTTAACAGCCGGTTGCTCCACCATTGAGCTACCCAGGAACAATACCTTTTGTCAGCGACGACAAGATATATATTAGCATAATTATAGATTTGTGTCAATAACTTTTTTGAAGAATTTTCATCTTTTCGATGTAGTTCGACAATTGAAATAATTTAAAGTAGATTTCGCCTATATCCATTACGAAAATTATATTTAAAATTATCCACATTTCAATATAGTTTATAATTTCGCATGGATGATTATAAAAAACTCCTACCGTATCAGTACGATAGGAGTTTTTTTGGTGCCCAGAGGCGGAATCGAACCACCGACACGGGGATTTTCAGTCCCCTGCTCTACCGACTGAGCTATCTGGGCATATTCTATTTTGGTGGGCCCTCAGGGACTCGAACCCCGGACCTGCCGGTTATGAGCCGGACGCTCTAGCCAGCTGAGCTAAGGGCCCCTAACTTTAGTAAGACAATT
>NZ_JXLL01000049.1 GCF_001316435.1 Caloranaerobacter sp. TR13 | reverse complement strand
TGAAAATATTCTCTATTAAATTGTAAATTCCTTTATTTTTTATGTTCTTGTAATTATTCGTCGTCACACTACAAGAAATAAGACGATATATTACATAAAAAAATCAGACATCTAATCCTAGGAATACTACTCATAACTAAAATAAGTAATTCTAGGAGATGTCTGATTACTAAGAAATTAAATTCCTAATCTATATCACATAATTTCCCATAAATATATTTACAGGACATATTCAATTCCAATTTCTTTCAATATTTTTATACATCTTTCACAATGTGGTCCTTCTGTTTTTACGCCATGTAAGTATCTATCTAATGAATCAACATCTTTTAAGTTTTCAACAAATGGATTATCTGAAATAATTTCTTTTTGACTATGCTGTACTATTGCATTTACAATTAAATTTATTTCCTCTTTAGTAATTCGAGGTAGATCGCCTCTATGTATAAAATTATAACACTCAATAATTTCATATACATATCTCTCTGCCACTTCAGCATGATTTTTATGGCTCTTTGTCTTTACTACACCAATATCGTGAAGAGCTGCTGCTATTCCTGCTATTTCTGGATTTATCCCTCGTTTAAGTGCTAATATTTTTGCAATTTGTGAACTGGTATACATGTGCATTATATTCCAACGAATTGGCAAATCTCTATCTTCATCTGATAAATCCTTCATCTCTAAAAGTAACATTGATAAAAATCTATTTAATCGTTTTACTAGTAATCTTATTTCTAAATTACTAATATTCTTCTCCATAAAAAAATCCCCTTTTCCCCGAAATATTTTGATTGCATTTCTACTAACGTTCTTGAAGTTCATACGGTAGCATATTTGAAATACCTTCAAGCTCTACAAAAAAATAAACTAGTGCACCCTTGCACAAATATATTGAATAGATAGTTATTATAAAAATTAGCCCTTAAATCTTACTCTAATAATTCCT
>NZ_JXLL01000048.1 GCF_001316435.1 Caloranaerobacter sp. TR13 | reverse complement strand
ATTATTCAATAATTTGAGTAACAACACCTGCTCCTACAGTTCTTCCACCTTCACGAATAGCGAATCTTAATCCTTCTTCTAATGCTATTGGTGTGATTAATTCTATTTCAAATCTTGCATTATCTCCAGGCATGCACATTTCTACGCCTTCTTCTAAGTTGATTGTTCCTGTTACGTCTGTTGTTCTGAAATAGAATTGTGGTCTGTATCCGTTGAAGAATGGTGTATGTCTTCCACCTTCTTCTTTTGTTAATACGTATACTTCTGCTTTGAATTTTGTATGTGGTGTGATTGTTCCTGGCTTAGCTAATACTTGACCTCTTTCGATTTCGTCTCTTTGCACACCTCTTAATAATGCTCCTATGTTATCTCCTGCTTGTGCTTCGTCTAACATCTTTCTGAACATCTCTACTCCTGTTACTACTACTGTTCTTGGCTCGTCTGTTAATCCTACTATTTCTACTTGGTCTTGTACTTTTAATGTTCCTCTTTCTACTCTTCCTGTTGCTACTGTTCCACGTCCTGTTATACTAAATACGTCCTCTACTGGCATTAAGAATGGTTTGTCTGTATCTCTTTCTGGTGTTGGTATTGTTTCGTCTACTTTTTCCATTAATTCTATTATCTTGTCTCCCCATTCTCCGTCTGGATCTTCTAATGCTCTTAATGCTGATCCTACTACTACTGGTGTGTTGTCTCCATCAAATTCATATTCACTTAATAATTCTCTTACTTCCATTTCTACTAATTCTATTAATTCTTCGTCATCTACCATATCTGCTTTGTTTAAGAATACTACTATCTTTGGTACTCCTACCTGTCTTGATAGTAAGATGTGCTCTCTTGTTTGTGGCATTGGACCATCTGCTGCTGATACTACTAGGATCGCTCCGTCCATTTGAGCTGCTCCTGTGATCATATTCTTTACGTAGTCAGCGTGTCCTGGACAGTCTACGTGTGCATAGTGTCTGTTTGGTGTTTCGTACTCAACGTGTGCTGTTGATATTGTGATTCCTCTTTCTCTTTCTTCTGGTGCTTTATCTATGTTATCGAATGCTACTGCTTCTCCTGTTCCATATCTTTTGTTTAATACTGTTGTTATTGCTGCTGTTAATGTTGTTTTACCATGGTCTACGTGTCCTATTGTTCCTATGTTTACGTGTGGCTTTGTTCTTTCAAATTTTGCCTTTGCCATTTCTCTTCCTCCTTTA
>NZ_JXLL01000047.1 GCF_001316435.1 Caloranaerobacter sp. TR13 | reverse complement strand
GTACAAAGGTATTAATATTAATTAGTTATTATAAAGGGGACATCATAATGAATAAACAAGATGGTTTTATAATGGATTTATGGGAAAAAATATTTAGCTTCTTATCTAAAATATCTATTTTTACTTTACTTAGATTTATAAGAAAAAGAATGGGGAAAGAAATTACATATACCTTTGTAGATAGTTGGGTTTTAGGAAATTTAATTTTATCTATTTTAAGTTCAATAATAGTATATAATTTAACATCTGAATATGAAGTTTTGTTGTTTATTATATTTGGGTATGGAGTTTTAAGAGTTTTCGAAGTGATAATATATCAGATAAATGTTTTATTATTTGACCCATATAGATGTAAGAAGCAAAATAAACCTTATAAAATAAAATCTAAAAGTAGAATGGTTTTATTGTTGCTGCATAATTATGTTGAGATAATGTTTTGGTATTCAACTATGATGATAACATTAGTAGTACTGATTTTAGGTAAAGTAGATAATTCGTGGATGAGTTATATAAGATCTAATATACTTTGTATAGTAACATTTGATAGTAATGTTGTTATTGAAGCTACAGGTAAAACTTTTCCTTATTTATATACACTAGCTTTCTATGAGATTATGTCAGGAATTATTATGACAGTAATATCATTAGCGAGATTTGTTGGTATTCTTCCTGATGTAGAAGAAATAGATTCATAGAAAATGTTCTTGTTATAGTTTAATAATCTTAAGATTATATTAATTTTGTGAAACGTGTTATTTGGAGTAAAATATGAGCTATATACTTTCAATATAATGTTTGTTTTATATAGCCAACATTTAAATGTGGGCTGAGAAGTGTAAGGTTATTAAATATAGCGTTAAGCAAGTAGGTCACAATTAATTGTGACCTACAGCTAAAACAACAATTAAAACAACAAATAAAACAATAATAGAAATGGAGAGGAATAATGGTTAATAATAATGAGGAGTATTTAAAGGGGAAATTGGAGTGGGTTAAATACAGGATAGCAATGTTAGATAAAATGGAACAAAAGTTAAGAGAAATGAAGAAGTTGGTTCAATATGTTAAAAATAATGATTTAGATGAAGAAGAAATCAAAGAGATAAATGTTAAATTAAATAGATTAAAGGATGAAATTGTTCAAATGGATGAAAAAAGTAAGATTTTTTGGATGGATAATCAATAAAGAAATGGAAAGTCTGAATTCATATGAACCTATAATTTTATCGTTTAATGAAAATTATTGTAGCGGAGAATTTATTTTCCGTGATTTTTTTTAATTCATAGAAAAGTATATTCCTTGTCAACAAAATCTACTTAATTTAGGTTCAATTGGTCTGTAGGTCACAATTAATTGTGATTACAATTAATACCTTTAGTTATAATTATTTGTGGCTATGATAAA
>NZ_JXLL01000046.1 GCF_001316435.1 Caloranaerobacter sp. TR13 | reverse complement strand
CCTATATCCATTACGAAAATTATATTTGAAATTATTCATAACTTAATATGGAATATAATTTTCTATGGATTATAAAAAATTAAAGTGATTTGAAAATAATAAGCATGAAAAACAATAAATACCAGTAAATATATGTAAAAAATCTGATATAATTATGTTAGAGAAAAAGTTTTTATTTTTAAATATTATATAAAGGTGCTAAAAAATTGATTAAGGTAATATGCTTTTGTTTAAGTACGCAGCTATCAGGAAACAGATGTTAAAATGGGTTAGCTGTTAGTTAGTATATGTAATTAATAATGGACAATTAACAATTCCAAAATATTAGTTCTTAAATATAGTTATTAGCTGTCAGCTGATAGTATCGATTAATGCTTGTTGATTCTACTGGTTATTAACTAAACTGAAGGAGATGTAATATAGATGGATTTAATAATATATCAGGTTGATTCATTTGCGGACAAGCCTTTTTGTGGTAATCCAGCTGGTGTTGTGCCTGATTCGAAAGGGTTAAGAAGTCATGAGATGCAGAAAATAGCTGCTGAAATGAATCTTTCTGAAACTGCTTTTGTCATACCTATAGATAAAAGTAATTTTGAGGTTAGATTTTTTACTCCACAATGTGAAGTTGATTTATGTGGACATGCTACAATAGCTGCATTTTATACTCTAGCTAAAAAAGGTTATATTAAAGCTAAAGAAAATGGAATAATTAGAGTAATACAAAAAACTAAAGTAGGGGAATTACCAGTAAAAATATTTTTTAATAACGGAAAAGTACAAAAAGTTATGATGCAGCAGGGAAGTCCAAAATCTTATGGTATAGTAGATGATTTAGATAGTATTAGTGAGTTTATGAATATAGATAGTAGTTTAATAGGCTTGAAAGATTTTGATTTAAAGCCAGAAATAATTTCTACAGGTTTAAAAGATATTATTATTCCGGTTAGAAGTAAAAAAATTTTAAATAATCTCAAAATTAATTTTGATAAATTAAAAAAATATACAATAGAGAAAGATATAATCGGTATACATGTATTTAGTGTAAACAGTAGTCAAAATATTGAAGAAGTGTATTGTAGAAATTTTGCTCCAGCAGTTGGTATAAAAGAAGAAGCAGCTACAGGTACGTCTAATGGAGCTTTGATATATTATTTAAAGAAAAATAAATTATTAAAAGGCAATAGTATTATGGCATATCAAGGAGAAACATTAAATAGACCGAGTCAAATTTATTGTGAGATTATAGAAAAAGATAATAATTATGTAGTATATGTTGGTGGTAGAGCTAAAATTGTTTTAGAAGGCATTATTACAATATAGTTAGAGATTGTTCATAAAGTAGTAATCCTCTAGTATTTACTATTTGTCTCAAAAATTTTCACCTAGTTTTTTTCAACTAAATTCTTTCAAGCATTCGCTTT
>NZ_JXLL01000044.1 GCF_001316435.1 Caloranaerobacter sp. TR13 | reverse complement strand
GCTGGTATACATCCACCTGATGGTCCTCCTGTCTGTACTGCCTTGAATTCTTTTCCGTTTGGTATTCCACCACCTATTTCATATATTACTTCTCTTAATGTTGTTCCCATTGGTATCTCTACTAATCCTGTGTTGTTTATCTTTCCTCCTAGTGCAAATACCTTTGTTCCTGGTGATTTCTCTGTACCTACGCTTCTAAACCATTCTGCTCCGTTTAGTATTATCTGTGGTATGTTTGCATATGTCTCAACGTTGTTTATTAGTGTTGGTTTACCCCATAATCCTTTGTTCGCTGGATATGGTGGCTTGTTCCTTGGCATTCCCCTTTGTCCTTCTATTGATGCTATTAGAGCTGTTTCTTCTCCACATACGAATGCTCCTGCTCCTAGCCTTACTTCTATGTCAAAGTCAAATCCTGTACCGAATATATTCTTACCTAATAATCCTTTCTCTTTTGCTTGATTTATTGCTATCTCTAATCTCTGTACTGCTATTGGATATTCTACCCTTACATATATATATCCTTGATTCGCTCCTATTGCATATCCGGCTATCGCCATCGCTTCTAATACTGCATGTGGGTCCCCTTCTAATATACTTCTGTCCATGAATGCTCCTGGGTCCCCTTCGTCTGCATTACATAATACATATTTTTGTTCTCCTTGGGCTTTAGCTGTGAATTCCCATTTCAATCCTGTTGGGAATCCTCCACCACCTCTACCTCTTAGTCCTGAATCTTTGATTACTTGTATTACTTCTTCTGGTGTCATCTCTGTTAATACTTTCCCTAGTGCCATGTATCCGTCAAATGCTATATACTCATTTATGTCTTCTGGGTTTATTACCCCACAGTTCCTTAATGCTATCCTCTTTTGCTTCTTGTAAAATCCTACTTCATTTATTGATTTTATTGTGTCTTCTTCTACTGCATCTTTATATAATAATCTCTTTACTATTCTTCCTTTTAGTAAGTGCTCTTCTACTATTTCTTCTACATCCTCTACTTTTACTTGACTATAAAATGCTCCTTCTGGATATACTATTACTATAGGTCCTGCTTCACATAGTCCAAAACATCCTGTTCTTACTACTTTTATCTCTTTGTCTAATCCTTTTTCTTTTATCTTTAATTCAAATTCTGTTTGTATCTTGTCTGAGCTTGATGATGTACAACCTGTACCACCACATATCAATACATGTGCTCTATAGATGTTCATTTCTTTACCTCCTTTACATTATCAGCTTTGTTTCACGTGAAACTTTATTTCTCATATGCTCCTATTGTATATTCTGTTACTACTTTTCCGTTTACTATATGTTCTGCTATTATTCTCTTTGCTTTCTCTGGTGTCATTTCTACATATGTTACTTTCTCTTCTCCTGGTCTGTATACTTCTACTATAGGTTCTAATCTACATACTCCTATACATCCTGTTTGTGTTACTGTTACATCACTTAAGTTCCTACTTTTTACTTCTTCTAATAATGCCATTAATACTGGTCTTGCCCCTGCTGATATACCGCAAGTAGCCATCCCTACTACTATCCTTGTCCCTTCTCTTTGCTTTCTTAAATCAACTTTCTTTAATGTTTCTTCTTTTATCTTTCTTAATTCCTCTAATGATTTCATTTTTTCACCTCCAGATTTTCTGACTATTATCCGCTTTTTATTCGTCACTCACTTTTCGCTGCATATACAATATATATTTTTTTAATATTATTTTTACTTTCATTATCCCTGTTCCCTGTCCTCTGTTCTCTGCACTCTGTTCCCTACTTCTAGTACCCAGTACCTACTCCATATATTTCTTTAATATTCCTGGTACTTCGTCTGCTTTTAATCTTCCATATACATCTTCATTTATTGTCATTACTGGTGCTAATCCACATGCTCCTATACATCTTGTTGCTTGTAGTGAGAACTTTCTATCTTTTGTTGTTCCTCCTACTTCTAAGTTTAATCCTTCTTTAATTTTGTCTATTATTGCTTGTGCTCCTTTTACGTAGCATGCTGTTCCTAAGCATACTCCTATTTGATATTTCCCTTTTGGTATTAATGAAAATTGTGAGTAGAATGTCGCTACTCCATATATTTCTGCTAATGGTATGTTTAGTCCTTCTGATATCATCCTTTGTACTTCTATTGGAAGATATCCGAATATCCTTTGTGCTTCATGCAATACTGGCATTAATGCTCCCTTTTTTTCTTTATTCTCTTCGATTACTTTCTTTAGCTCTTCAATCTTCTCTTTGTTCTCTTCCCAATTAAATTTAAATTCCATTTCTTCCCCTCCTT
>NZ_JXLL01000043.1 GCF_001316435.1 Caloranaerobacter sp. TR13 | reverse complement strand
ACACCTAGACTTTTAAATCTAGGTGCTTATCTGCTTTTTACTTTGCTCTTTTTAATTTTGCGATATTAGCCCAGTTATTTGCTGTTACTTCCTCTACTATACTTAAATCTTCTTTAATTGATTCTATATCTCCTTTAATATGTGCTATATCATTTATCATTCTATCATGTTCTGCTTTATTAGTTTGCGCAGAATGTTCTAAAGCCTTTAAAATTTGAGTATTTTCTTTTACTTGCAATTCTAGATTATCAAATTTACTATTCAATTCATCAAACTTACTACTTAATTCATTAAACTTACCATTTAACCCATCAACTTTCCCAATTAATTCATTTTTAAACTCTTTGAGAAAATTTAGAATTTCCTTATCCATAATTAGTTCACCTCTTTTTATCATTATACTACACTAAATGACCGATATCAAAAATTATTGATAATAGTACATCATTTTTTCTACTATATATATGTATCCCTATGTTGATTTTTTATATTCTCATTCTTAGCAATGTATCATCTTAATTTTATTATATCATTAGACTTTTTGGATACAACAGAACCGTACCTTAGTCTTTTTATTGTTTCTACATAAAAAGTGGCATAAGTCTTAACACTTGTATGAAAAAAAGCACCAATACCTTACATAAGTAAGATTTAAACTTATGCCTATCAATAGTATTACTAATAATACAATTTAAAGCAACATCATGATATATATATTTTTTTTTAAATTATTTTACACATTTTTTATGTATATATTTTATCAATAACAATTACCTCTTAAGAAGACTGATCATGCACATGTATTCTAAAGTAGGATATATATTAAAGTAAAGTTTTTATATAATGATACTTTTAAGCCTTTAAGCTATCTTTAAACTCGATTAAATATTTATCATCTGGAGATATTAATAAGCCTGCATTAATTACTTTTAAAGCTCTATTCAAATCTTCTAAATAGTAATAGCAAATTGCTTTTCCATAATAACATTCAATATCGTCTTTTTGTCCTGATAACACAATATCATAATTTTCTATTGCTTTTTTATATTGACCTATTTGTTCATACGTTATAGCCTTATTAAAATAAGCATTATAAAACTTTGGGTCTATTTCTGTTGCTTTTTCAAACATTTCTAGTGCTTTATTATATTGAAAGAGAGATAGAAAAATACGACCTTTTAAATTATATAAATCTGAATTAAGATTATCTAAATCAATCCCTTTATTTACATATTTTAATGCTTCTAACTCTTTTCCTTTTTCAAATAACTCAATAGCTTTATCTGAATAATCCTTTATATCATTAAAAACCTCATCTGTCTTAGCAACAAAATCTTTCTCAGAATATACTTTGTTTAATCTTTCCCCAGTATATGAATTAATATAATCTATTACTTCTTTAACTAATCCTTGTGCTTCTGGGCTATCAGCAAACCATACATTAGCTCTACCCATTCCTTTTCCTTTCCCTTCAATAGATGCTCTAGGAATTCGAAAATTTCTTTTTTCAATAGGTAAAAGAATACAATCCTTTGCTTGTGCTTTTACATTATAAAATAAATTAATATTTTCCTGATAGTATCTATATACTGTAGCATTTTTATACCAACCTATTATCACAGATTTATCTTTTTCTTTTTTTGCTACCCAAATAACTAATACATTATTAGCAAGTGAATCTCTATCTGTAACACCTGCTAACCTTTCTATATGTAACTGATTTTCTTTACCGTTTTTTGAAGTTTTTGTTGAAAAATATCCAAAATGGTAACCGTTAATATTTCTGAAATTGCATGTTTCAACTCCATCTTTGTATTCATCAACATAAGCACCCCCAGATGAAATTTTATCTTCATCAGTATTACCATTATAATACTTCATCCATCCAATATTACAAAATAAAACTCTTGTTGTTCCCATTTCCTCCACTCCTCACTTTTTCTATAATATGGAATATATCTTAAAGCACCAAAAAAATCACCAATAAGTTTATCTTCTAACCTTTCACTAAGGTTTGAACCAGTTGAACTTATTTTACCTTTCATTTCTGCAATCAACGCTGTCACCTACAAAATGAAAAATAAAATATATCTACATACACAATTTTCAAACATTTAAATATATTAAACATTATACCATATAAATTCAATATTTTGTATAAATTTACATGTTATCTGTTAGGAATTTACACTACTATTCCATATTAAATCGCTCTATGATATATCACTCTTTATATTTATTATTGTAAATGGCAATATGAATTTGCACCAAAAGTGGAAAATAATTTTGTGTTTATGTTAATCTAAAAGTAGCCTAGAGTATTAATTGAAAAGTCCCCCACAATAAAATATACTACCCCT
>NZ_JXLL01000042.1 GCF_001316435.1 Caloranaerobacter sp. TR13 | reverse complement strand
TTCCAAAACTTGTTACATGGAATTTCTCTACATTCTCCACAATGTTCTAGCCCTTTATCCATTACACAGCATTCATAAAAATCACAAACATCAAGCCCTACTTCATGCAGCCAACATGGCTTACCCTTTATAGCATGACATCCCTTACAATCCTTTTCATAAATCCTGCAATCACTGCAAATGCACCCACATGCTCCAATAACTTTTTTCATAATAGATTCCCCCTTCTTTTTAATAGTAAAAAATTATCAGTTAGTTTATAATCTAGTTAAATTTTACAAAAGCAACTAACTCTCCTCTATCACATGAGTAAAAACCATTTGACTGATAAAAACCTCTAGTCTCTTCACTATCATTTGTTAATAAAACTTTTTGACGTACATCTTTATATTTGTCTAATATGAGACTCAATAGCTTTGATCCTATTCCATTTCTTTTATATGAATCCAATACCAAAATATCTTGTATATATATTATTGTTTGACCATCTCCAACCACTCTAATTAGACCAACTAATTTATTACCATCCCATGCTGATATAGTCATCAATGAAAGTTTTATAGCTTTGATAAGCTTAGATAAATCCTTAGTATATGTTGTCCAACCTGCATCTTCATATAATTCTTTTAAATCATTCTCATTAAATTCGTTTATATATTTATAATTAATGTTACGCAAATTTACTCCTCCTTTATTTTTTTCTAATAAATAAAGAATCTTCTATCTTCTTTTTACCATCCAAAACACTCCTTTTATAAAACCCTATTATAAATACAATTTACACAGGTATGATATATAACAGTCTCGCGTTAGCGAGCGACACCTTCGAACTTTACAAGGAACTGATTATGGCTGGAGCCTGCGAATACTTAATGCAGCTACTAACTCGATTAGCAAGATGGGTTTTGTTGGGAACCGCTCTGTCATGTGAAGTCAGGGCAAGCCTTCACCGTAGCCCATTCATTCTTATAACATCTAATTCTTCTGCTGAAAAAACTCCTTGATCATACAATAGCAAAAACTCTTCTGATACACCGTTTTGAAACACTATTACATCATCTGTATTCACAGTTACCTTTATACCGTTATCAAACAGTTCTCTTATTGGATGGTTCTTTATCTCCTCTACTCTGCTTAACATGTAATTGCTTGTTGGACAAATGTTCAACTGAATATTATTCCTCTGCAGGAAGTTCATGACTGATTTTGACTTGACTGCGCTAATTCCGTGTTGAATCTCGTCCAACTCCAGGACTTCGACTGTTTCTTGGATACTCTCAGCATCTCCAAATTCTCCAACATGCGCCTTCAACTTCAACCCTTTGGATTTCGCCATTCGATACAACTGTTTTAATTTGCTTGCCGGCTGGGCAAACTCATCTCCATACAAATCTACAGACTTAAAATAGTTATAATCAAGATAGGGTTCAAACCATTCGATTAGCAATTCTTGAGAAACGCTCCGATTGAACCCCAGTTCAGGAATAAAGTTTACCTCTGGTGCGTATTCTTGATGAAGTCTCTTCAGTGCTTTAATCAATTCTTCAGCCGAACCGTTATAAAGATGTCTGAAATAGACATCTATGCTCATTTCCAATTTAATTACTCCATCTGCTTTCGCTTGTATAAAAGCTGCTTCTATTGCCTTTTCAAAACCTGATGTTCCCTTCACATATGGAATGTAGTTCTTGCCAACCCAAGCTTCCATTTCTTCAATGCTTGTGATTCTCTTCGTTAACCTTGGGATCTTTTTCCCAATCCATTCTTCTATATATTTAAGATTCCCTCCCAAGATCGAGTGATTGTGTAGATCACTTTTTGGAATGCTTCTCAATTTCTCTATGTTTCTATTCTCAAGAGCTTCAATAAACTGTTTCGTGTACATTCAGATTTCCCCCTATATCAGCTTACCCAGATTTCAAATAACGTCCTAAGTGTTTGTAACGTCAACATCCCACTGGGTTTGGCGTCAGTTTTACTCTCCAAACCTTAGCTCTAATCCTTGCAAAACTGATGACAAAAGTTGATGTTGCAAACACTCTGTTAGATGGAGTAAATGCTTTTTACCCAAGTTTATATTCTATCAATTGTTTGTTTGGCTTAAATTCTAATATACCACTCTTATTTATCTTAACATTTATTGGTAACTCTAAACCTCTACAAATATTAATTGTTTTATTAACCATCTCATCATTCAAATTCATTGCTAATGTGCAATGTGGTACCCATCTGTTTGGTAGATAATAATCCCAAGCTTTACTTCGGTATTTTTTAAAACTATTATGAAATTCTGAATGAATTCCTAATAATTCTTTAGTTACAGTAGGAGCAAGATATATAACTATACTTTCTGTTACAAACATTCCTACACTCGATAAAGTTATATCAAAAGGTTTTGTTTTATATGAAAACATTTGAAGTTCTTTTTTAAAACTTTCTATTGGAATGTCTTCATAAATAGCTAAAGATATATGTGGTTTTGTACCCTTATCAATGCTAATTCCTTCCGAAGCAAGTTTGTTACAAATTTCATCTATTGTTTTTGAGCTTTCTGTATCTACATATAGTTCTATTGCATATGGCATAAATATCATCCTTTCCTATTTGATTTAATAATTCGCCTAACTCCCTTTTCACGAATTAAGGTTTGTATTATTGAATAATATAGCGGTATTTGCGAATAATTGTTCATGAAAATTTTCTTATGTATATCACAAATAAATATCTAAATATATGCACAGTTGCTTTTATTTATTCCCATTCAAATCCTTCTTCCACTAACGTGCTTTATTACAATATTTTCTTTCAAATGA
>NZ_JXLL01000041.1 GCF_001316435.1 Caloranaerobacter sp. TR13 | reverse complement strand
ATTTTATTATAATCCATAGGAAATTATATACCTCTAATATTATGGATAGTTATAAAATAATTTTCGTAATGGATTTTAGATTTTATTTTTGTTATAAGAAAAGGCTGTTACTGAGTAAATTATATCATAATTAAAATATGTATAGTGCAATTTAATTTATTTAATATAGAAGATTTTATTACTAAAATAATTTCAAAAAGTGTTGATTTATTCTTATTTTACGAATAAAATTATATTTAACAAGATAAAATATTCGTGTTTAGGAGGATTTAAGTGATTAAGCTTAAGAGAAACGAAAGAATAGGAGCTATAATGAAGATATTGAGTGATAGGCCTAATCATATTTTTACTTATAATTATTTTACAGATAAGTTCAATGCAGCAAAATCTACGATTAGTGAAGATATAGTAATAGTTAAGGGAATGCTAGAAAAGCTTCAATTAGGAAAAATTGAAACTATTTCTGGTGCGGCTGGTGGAGTGAAATATATACCTCAGATTACTGAAAAGATGATAAGTGATTTTTTGAGTGATGTGGCAGATGCATTAGCTGAAAAAGAAAGAATAATTCCAGGTGGATTTATATATATGACCGATTTATTATATACTCCATCAATTGTTGGCATGGCAGGGAAGATATTTGCACATAGATTTATTAGTGGAAGTGTAGATTATGTTGTTACGGTTGAAACTAAAGGGATACCGATAGCTTTAATGACAGCTCAATCATTAGATGTACCATTAGTAATAATACGAAGAAATATAAAAGTTACAGAAGGAGCTACAGTAAACATAAATTATGTGACCGGTTCAACAAAAAAAATTCAGACTATGTCTCTATCACGAAAAGCTATGAAAGAGGGTTCTAAAGTTTTAGTGATAGATGACTTTATGAAAGCTGGAGGTACTGCGAAGGGAATTTGTGATATGATGAGAGAATTTAAAGCGGAAGTAGTAGGGACAGGAGTATTTATTGCAACAGAGCTGCCAGAAGAAAAATTAATAGATAGCTACTTACCATTATTAGTATTAAAAAAGATTGATGAAGAGACAAAAGAGATTGTTGTTGAGCCTAATAAAGACTTATTGAGTAATATTGATTAAAATGTTTAAAAGTAGAAGGAATTTGTCAAAATTAAGAGAATACTAATTTATATATTGAACAGCTACGGGGGAAGGTGGTGAAGTTATGAAAGTTACTGATGTAAGAATTAGAAAGTTAAGTGATGAAGGTAGGATGAAAGCTATTGTATCAGTTACATTTGATGATGAGTTTGTAGTACATGATATAAAAATTATTGAAGGAAATAATGGTCTTTTTATAGCAATGCCTAGTAGAAAAATGCCAGATGGAGAATTTAGAGATATAGCTCATCCTATTAATTCAGAAACAAGAAGTAAAATTCAAGAATCGATTTTAGCAGAATATGAAAAAGCATTAAGAGAAAATAAGGAAGATTAGATAAAAGGGGGCAAATGCCCTCTTTTTTTGTTATTTTTTTTGACAAAAACTTAATAATATTTTAAAGGATACATATTTTTTTTGTTGAATTGTATACAGTGTTATATATATTATATTTAAAAAGATAATAATAGGTAAATTGTATTGTGGAAAATAGCATTAGAGAGGGTGTTTAAAGTGATTACATCAATTATTTTGGCAGCAGGTGAAGGTACTAGAATGAAATCAAAGCTGCCTAAAGTATTGCATCAAGTGTGTGGAAAATCTATGTTAAGCCATGTAATTGAAGCTAGTAAAGATGCAGGTATAAATGAAAATATTGTTATTGTAGGACATGGTAAAGAAAAAGTGAAAGATATGTTAGGAGGCGACGGAATATTATTTGTAGACCAACCTATTGGAGAGAATGTTCCATATGGAACTGGTTTTGCAGTAATGCAGGCTGAACATTTAATAAAAGATGATAAATATGTTATAATCCTTTATGGAGATACCCCTTTGATTACTAGTAAGACTATTAATGATTTAATTAATTATCATAAAGAAAGTGGTAATAATGCTACAGTTTTAACTGCTGAGTTTGATAATCCGACTGGGTATGGTAGAATAATTAGAGATGATAAAGGAAATATAGTTGGAATTGTAGAAGAAAAAGATGCCAATGCAGAACAAAAGAGAATAAAGGAAATCAATTCAGGGATATATTGTTTTGATGGCAAGTATTTAAAAATGGCTTTGCGTAATCTAAACAATAATAATGCTCAAAATGAATATTATATAACTGATTCAATCAAGATATTAAATGAGAAAGGATTAAAAGTAGGCGGATATAAACTAAATGACAATACAGAAATATTCGGTGTTAATTCTAGAGTACAGTTAGCTCAAGCTAATAAGATAATGAGAAGAAGGATCAATGAAAAATTGATGTTGTCAGGGGTTACAATAATAGATCCTGATAATACATATATAGGTAAAGATGTAGTAATAGGTAGGGATACTATTATATATCCAGGAGTTTTTTTGGAAGGCAAAACTAAAATAGGAGAAGATTGTATAATAGGAAGTAATTCAAGAATAATTAACAGTAATATTGGCAATAGAGTAGTAGTGCAAACATCAACTATAATTGATAGTCAAGTTGATGAAGATACAACAATAGGTCCATACGCATATTTAAGACCTAATAGTAAAATAGGTAAGTCAGTTAAAATAGGAGATTTTGTAGAAGTGAAAAATTCTGTAATTGGTGATAATTCTAAAGCTTCGCATTTAGCATACATCGGTGATGCTGATGTGGGTAAAAATGTTAATATTGGGTGCGGTGTAGTTTTTGTGAATTATGATGGTGTAAACAAGCATAGAACAATTGTTGAAGATAATGCTTTTATTGGTAGTAATTCTAATTTAGTTGCCCCTGTAATAGTTAGAGAAAAAGGGTATGTAGCAGCAGGTTCTACAATAACAGAGGAAGTTAGTAAAGGAACTCTATCCATAGCAAGAGTTAGGCAAGTGAATAAAGAGGGCTGGGTTTTCAAAAAATTTAATAAAAATAAAGAATAAAATCTTCGATTTAAATAGATT
>NZ_JXLL01000040.1 GCF_001316435.1 Caloranaerobacter sp. TR13 | reverse complement strand
TTGTACTTTGAAAACTGCACAGCGTAAGTGTATCAGGTACTAAGTACTGGGTACTAGTTACAAGCCAACTTCTAAAAAGGTTTAGCGGTAACTGGTAACTAGCTACTAGTAACTGGATACTATGATTTCTGGTCAAGCTAGTAAGGGCATAGGGTGGATGCCTTGGCACCAGGAGCCGATGAAGGACGGGATAAGCGCCGATACGCCTCGGGTAGCCGCAAGTAGGCTTTGATCCGGGGATTTCCGAATGGGGGAACCCACCTAGGGCAAACCCTAGGTATCACCTACTGAACACATAGGTAGGTGAGGGCACACCGGGGGAACTGAAACATCTAAGTACCCCGAGGAAAAGAAAGAAAACTCGATTCCCTAAGTAGCGGCGAGCGAAAGGGGAACAGCCCAAACCTGTAAAGCTTCGCTTTACAGGGGTTGCGGACACAGCCATTAACTAAGTGACTTTTGTAGCCGAATAGGTCTGGAAAGGCCAACCACAGAAGGTGATAGTCCTGTAGGCGAAACGAAAGGAGCTTAGGGTTGTGATCCAGAGTACCACGGGACACGTGAAACCCTGTGGGAAGCAGGGAGGACCACCTCCCAAGGCTAAATACTACCTGGTGACCGATAGCGCATAGTACCGTGAGGGAAAGGTGAAAAGAACCCCGGGAGGGGAGTGAAATAGAACCTGAAACCCTATGTCTACAAGCAGTGGAAGCACTTTATATGTGCAACCGCGTACTTTTTGTAGAACGGGCCAGCGAGTTACGATATGCAGCGAGGTTAAGGACTTAAGGTCTGGAGCCGTAGGGAAACCGAGTCTTAAATGGGCGCTTTTAGTTGCATGTCGTAGACCCGAAACCGGGTGACCTACCCATGGGCAGGGTGAAGCGAAAGTAAAATTTCGTGGAGGCCCGAACCCGTGTCTGTTGAAAAAGGCTGGGATGACCTGTGGGTAGCGGTGAAATTCCAATCGAACTCGGATATAGCTGGTTCTCCCCGAAATAGCTTTAGGGCTAGCCTCAAGGTAGTGACATGGAGGTAGAGCACTGAATGGTCTAGGGGCGCTCACACGCTACCGAAACCTATCAAACTCCGAATGCCATAGTCATGTTCCTTGGGAGTCAGACTATGTGAGATAAGTTTCATAGTCGAGAGGGAAAGAGCCCAGACCGCCAGCTAAGGTCCCTAAGTACAGGTTAAGTGGTAAAGGATGTAAGACTACACAGACAACCAGGATGTTGGCTTAGAAGCAGCCATTCATTTAAAGAGTGCGTAATAGCTCACTGGTCGAGTGGTCTTGCGCCGAAAATGTCCGGGGCTCAAACCTGTCACCGAAGCTGCGGCAGCGCGAAGCGCTGGGTAGGGGAGCATTCTGCAGAGGCAGAAGCTACACCGTAAGGAGTGGTGGACACTGCAGAAGAGAGAATGCTGGCATGAGTAGCGAAAGGTGGGTGAGAATCCCACCCGTCGAAAGCCTAAGGTTTCCTGAGGAAGGCTCGTCCACTCAGGGTTAGTCGGGACCTAAGCCGAGGCCGAAAGGCGTAGGCGATGGACAACAGGTTGAGATTCCTGTACCACCTATTTGCGCTAAAGAGATGGGGTGACGCAGGAGGATAGGCTGAGCGCACCGTTGGTTGAGTGCGTCCAAGCCGGTAGGAAGTTCCTATAGGCAAATCCGTAGGGACAATTCCGAGAGGTGATGGGGAGCGAAATTAAAGTAGCGAAGCAGCTGATTCCACACTGCCGAGAAAAGCCTCTATCGAGTAAATAGGTGCCCGTACCGCAAACCGACACAGGTAGGCGAGGAGAGAATCCTAAGACGAGCGGGAGAACCCTTGTTAAGGAACTCGGCAAAATGACCCCGTAACTTCGGGAGAAGGGGTGCCGGAGGAGGTGAAGGTCTTAGCGACTGGAGCCTTAGCCGGCCGCAGAGGATAGGCCCAAGCGACTGTTTACCAAAAACACAGGTCTCTGCTAAGTCGAAAGACGAAGTATAGGGGCTGACGCCTGCCCGGTGCTGGAAGGTTAAGGGGAAGTGTTAGCTTAGGCGAAGCACTGAACTTAAGCCCCAGTAAACGGCGGCCGTAACTATAACGGTCCTAAGGTAGCGAAATTCCTTGTCGGGTAAGTTCCGACCCGCACGAAAGGCGTAACGACTTGGGCACTGTCTCAACAAGGGACCCGGTGAAATTGTAGTACCAGTGAAGATGCTGGTTACCCGCGGCAGGACGGAAAGACCCCGTGGAGCTTTACTGCAGGCTGACATTGGATTTTGGTATCACATGTACAGGATAGGTGGGAGACTGAGAAATCGGGGCGCCAGCTTCGATGGAGTCGACCTTGGGATACCACCCTTGTGGTACTGGAATTCTAACCAGAGGCCGTGAAACCGGTCTTGGGACACTGTCAGTTGGGCAGTTTGACTGGGGCGGTCGCCTCCTAAAAGGTAACGGAGGCGCTCAAAGGTTCCCTCAGCACGGTCGGAAATCGTGCGTAGAGTGTAAAGGCAGAAGGGAGCTTGACTGCGAGAGAGACACCTCGAGCAGGAACGAAAGTTGGACTTAGTGATCCGGTGGTTCCGAGTGGAAGGGCCATCGCTCAACGGATAAAAGCTACCCCGGGGATAACAGGCTTATCTCCCCCAAGAGTCCACATCGACGGGGAGGTTTGGCACCTCGATGTCGGCTCGTCTCATCCTGGGGCTGAAGTAGGTCCCAAGGGTTGGGCTGTTCGCCCATTAAAGAGGCACGCGAGCTGGGTTCAGAACGTCGTGAGACAGTTCGGTCCCTATCCGCCGTGGGCGCAGGAAATTTGAGAGGAGCTGTCCCTAGTACGAGAGGACCGGGATGGACAGACCGCTGGTGCATCAGTTGTTCCGCCAGGGGCACAGCTGAGTAGCCAAGTCTGGAAGGGATAAGCGCTGAAGGCATCTAAGCGCGAAGCCCCCCTCAAGATAAGATTTCCCATCCGCAAGGAGTAAGACCCCAGATAGACTATCTGGTTGATAGGCCTGAGGTGTAAGGACAGTAATGTCTTTAGCTGACAGGTACTAATAGGTCGAGGGCTTGACCAAATGTATTACGCTGTGCAGTTTTGAA
>NZ_JXLL01000039.1 GCF_001316435.1 Caloranaerobacter sp. TR13 | reverse complement strand
ACTGTAGAAGAGTCATGTGGTAAATGTCCACCTTGTAGAATTGGTACAAAGAGGATGTTAGAGATATTAGAGAGAATAACTAATGGTAAAGGTGAGCCTGGAGATATAGAGAAGTTAGAAAGATTAGCTGTAAATATTAAATCTGCAGCTCTTTGTGGATTAGGGCAGACAGCACCTAACCCAGTATTATCAACATTAAAGTATTTCAGACATGAATATGAAGCACACGTAAATGAAAAGAGATGTCCAGCTGGTTCATGTAAGGCACTACTTTCATACTACATTCAAGAAGATTTATGTAAAGGATGTACAGTATGTGCTAAGGTATGTCCAGTAGGAGCAATAACAGGAGAAAGAAAGGCTCCACATGTTATAGATCAAGATAAGTGTATTAAGTGTGGTGCTTGTATGGAAAAATGTCCATTTAAAGCTATAGTAAGGAAGTAGTAATATATCAGTAGAAAAGGGGTGTGAAAAGTGAAAAAAGTAACTATTACTATAGATAATCAAGTAGTTCAAGTTCCAGAGAACTATACTGTACTTGAAGCAGCAAAAAGCATAGGTATAGATATTCCTACTTTATGTTACTTGAAAGAAATAAATGAAGTAGCGGCATGTAGAATGTGTTTAGTAGAAGTTGAAGGAGCTAGAAACCTTCTAACTTCATGTGTACTACAAGTAAGAGAAGGTATGGTAGTTAGAACAAATACTAAGAAAGTTAGAGATGCAAGAAAATCAACTTTAGAATTGATTTTATCAAACCATCATAGAGAGTGTTTAACTTGTGTAAGAAATGGAAATTGTGAGTTACAAACTCTTTCAGATGAATTAGGTATTAAAGATATTCCTTTTGAAGGAGAAAAAAATGAAGCGCCTGTTGATACTTCATCACCATCAATAGTTAGAGATCCTAAGAAATGTATTTTATGTGGTAGATGTGTAAGTGTATGTCAAGATGTTCAAACAGTAGGTGTACTAGATTTTACTAATAGAGGTTTTGAAACTATTGTAGGACCTGCTTTTGAAAAAGGTATAGGAAATGTTCCATGTATCAATTGTGGACAATGTATTGCTGCATGTCCAGTTGGTGCGTTAAGAGAAAAGGAATCAATAGACTATGTTTGGGAAGCAATAGATGATCCAAATAAACATGTTGTAGTTCAAACAGCTCCAGCAGTAAGAGCGGCATTAGGAGAAGAATTTGGTCTTCCAATGGGTACAAGAGTAACAGGTAAAATGGCAGCTGCTTTAAGAAGATTAGGTTTTGATAAAGTATTTGATACAGACTTTGCTGCAGACTTAACTATAATGGAAGAAGGATATGAGTTACTTCACAGATTAAATAATGGTGGTAAATTACCAATGATTACTTCATGTTCACCAGGATGGATTAAGTTCTGTGAACATTACTATCCAGAGTTTTTAGATAATTTGTCAACTTGTAAATCACCTCATGAAATGTTAGGTGCAGTTATAAAATCATATTATGCAGAAAAGAACAATATAGATCCAAAAGATATAGTTGTTGTATCTATAATGCCTTGTACAGCTAAGAAGTTCGAGGCTCAAAGAGAAGAATTAGCTGCTACAGGATATCAAGATGTTGACTATGTATTAACTACAAGAGAATTAGCAAAAATGATTAAAGAAGCAAGAATAGACTTTGTTAACCTACAAGATGAGGATTTTGATGAAGTATTAGGTGAATCAACTGGAGCCGGCGTTATCTTCGGAACTACTGGTGGGGTAATGGAAGCAGCACTTAGAACAGTTGCAGAAGTTGTAACAGGACAAGAATTAGAAAATATTGATTTTGAACAAGTTAGAGGTACAGAAGGCATTAAAGAAGCTGAAATTAAATTAGGAGATTTAGTGGTTAAAGTAGCAGTAGCACATGGTACTGGTAATGCAAGAAAGTTATTAGAACAAGTTAAATCAGGTGAAAAAGAATATCACTTTATTGAAGTAATGGGATGTCCAGGTGGTTGTGTAACTGGTGGAGGACAGCCGCATGTTAGTGCAAAAGATAGAATGGCTAAGAATGTAATGAAAGAAAGAGCAAAAGCTCTATACGATGAAGATAAAGCTAAAACAATAAGAAAATCTCATAAAAACCCAATGATTAAGAAAATTTACGAAGAATTCTTGGGAGAACCTAATAGCCATAAGTCTCATGAATTACTTCATACTCATTATGTAGCAAGGAAGAATTATCCTATAGATGAAGAAAAAGAATATGAAAAATATTTCTGTGATTGTGAGTAAAATTTGCAGCTCTAGCTAAAAGCTAGGGCTGCTTTCTTTATAATCCATAGGAAATTATAAACTGCATTGATTTGTGGATGATTTTAAATATAATTTCCGTAATGGATATAGGCAAAATCTTCATTAATTTATTCAAATCGAAGATTTTGTTCTTTAAAAAGTATAGATTTTTGGTACTATAACACAGAAATAATAGGGAAACAAAACACTTGTATATAGCATGCTATCTGTGTAAGAATGAAATTGTAGGGTATATACGTATTAACTTAAAATGTATGAAGATTAAATGTTAGATATAATATGTCAAAAATATCACAATTTCATCGAGGAATTACATTGACAATTTCTAAACAAATTATTTATAATTAAGGTGGCCTTAATGTTAAATATTTATCAAACAAAATTTATATATAAATAAATATGTTCACAAAATGAATTATTTATGTAAATAATGTCCATAGGCAAGTTTTTAGATAAAACTAAAATTTTTAATTTTCAAAAATCCAAATGCACTAATCAAGAAGGCTTGTTTTGTAAGATACTGGTCTAAAAAGATGATTAAGTTTACAGACTTTCCTAAGACTCTTCATCAAGGAGTTTTTTTGCTAAAGCTTTGTAATATTGGCTTTTATTTTTTGTAATTATTATGTTTTTATTTTGGCTACATTCTATATATAAATACATTTTATAATTAGACTGTATACAAAATAAAACATTTATTCGCTTTTATTTTCATGTATTTTTTAAAAGATTAACTTTGTCAACAAGCTAATTTTATAATTTTATTTTTTGACAACTTACATATTAAGGAGGGGAAGAAATGGAATTTAAAT
>NZ_JXLL01000038.1 GCF_001316435.1 Caloranaerobacter sp. TR13 | reverse complement strand
AGAAATTCCATGTAACAAGTTTTGGAAAAATAAAAATCCTGCATGGACTGAAGAACAACACAAAAAAATTGTAGAACAGAGAGTTACTTTGCTTAAAGGATTAGCTCAGAATAAGTTTTGATTTTAGAATTCAAATTGAGAATTTAAAATTTAGTTATTGGATGCATTCGTGTATAATTTCATGAAAATAAAATTTAAAATTGATTTAAGATTGAAGGGGGACAAAATAAGACAAGCACTTGGCAGTATTACAGATTTTATTTTTATGGAGGATAAATTAGAAAGTGCAGATATAATATTGATACCAGATAGTTTTTCCACCTTCAGTAAAAATTATTGTATCTCCAGTGACAAATGGGAAGGATATCCGTAAAGATAACTGGTTTTTAGATGTAAACAAAACTAAAAGAGTTATGAGTGAAGTTGTTAAAATAGGGAAATACTTTGAAAGCATATACCTAATTTGGCTAGTAAATCAGAATGACTTTAGTATCAACATCAGCTAACATAGTAGTCCAGATATTTTGCAAGAAACATGTAAAATATCTGGACTATTCGAAATATTAGGTGAAAGAGTAATATAATATTTAATATTTATAGTGATTTAGGGGGAAAGAACAGTGGGAAAGATAAATTACAATGATATTAGTAAGATATATGATGATGTTAGAGATGAAGAAATGACTATAATAAATAGTTTTTTAGATGAAGTTAAGATATCTGAAACAACTAAAATTCTTGACGTTGGATGTGGTACAGGGAACTATACCAGCATACTGCAAAAGATAACGAAAGCAGAAGTGTATGGGGTAGATGCATCAGAAGGAATGTTAGAAAAAGCTAAAGAAAAAAACCAACATATTATTCTAAAAGTTGGTTTGGTAACAGATATTCCATTTGAAGATTGTATTTTTGACTTCTTGTATATGACAGATGTTATCCATCATATTAAAGATATAGATAAAATGTTTTTAGAATTTTATAGAGTTTTAAAAAATGGAGGTAAGGTCTGTATAAGTACGCAGTCACATAGACAAATTGACCTTAGATATATGTCAGAGTTTTTTCCATCAACAGCTATTGTTGATAAGCAAAGATATCCAGATATAGAAGAAATAATTAGCTCAGCAAAGAAAAATGGATTTAGTTTTCTAAAGATTGAAATAATTAGTGAAGGAGAAGAAGTAGAGTTAGGAAATAAATTTTTAGAATTGTTAGAGAAAAAAGGCTATTCGATGTTACATTTGATTTCAGATGAAGATTACCAAATAGGATTGAATAGGGTAAAATGTGAAATGAAGAATGGCCCTATCAAAAGAAAATCAGCGGGTGGGACTTTAGTTTGGTTAATTAAGAATGAAAAAATGTAAATTTGAGAAAAGCTTCTTAGGTCTTTATTCAATAGAAAATTTTTTAGGAGCGATTTAGCGTGGCAATTGTAGTAAGTTATAAAAAAGATGGAAAGAAATACATTTTAATAGGGACTGGTTTTGGAGCATATAAAGCAACAAGACCTAGTTTTTTAGGAGGTAATTTATTTCCACACGAAGATGAGGGAAATATTAGAGTTGTAGCAGTTGCAGATAAAGAAGGAGATATACATTGGGTAGATTCTGATGATTTAAGAGTAATTGAGGTTGATGGCAATAAGATAGAAGATTTATTGTAATATTTTTTTTGAATCGTAAAGTTAGTATATTGTTAGTATATTGAAAGTAAGAAAATCATAATGGAGGATCATATATGGATATTGTGTTCTTAATAATAGGATTAGCATTAACATTAATAGATATATTTTTGAAGATAAGAACTTTAAAAGAAAACATTTTTAAGAGAATATTTTTTATTGTATTTGGATTAGCTACTTTGTATTTTGTAGATAAGACATTCTTGTATATATCTACTAGAGCTATTTTTTGCGGTCTAATAATTGGAATTGTTTTTATGGGAATTCATATATTAGTAGCTAAAGGAGTTAAGCTAAAAAAGGAAAATGTGAACAAAGGATTAATTTATACTAGCTTATTAATTTATGGATTAGAATTACCAGCAGAAGAATTCTTATACCGAGGAATTATTCTTATTCCACTTTTAAAACTATTTCAACCTATTGTAGCCATCTCATTAACATCAGTATTATTTTTAGGACTTCATTTAAAAACTTGGAACAACAAGTTTGTTTGGATAGGTTCATTAGTTTTGGGGGTAATATGTGCCATAAGCGTTTATTTAACAAAGAGTATTTGGGCTGCTATTATAATTCATAATTTAAATGATTTTGGATTTATGACTTTAGTAAATAAAAAAAATATATTCAAAGAAAAGTATGCTGATTAGTTAGTTGAAATTTTTATAAATATTAATGTTTTAATATTTTTCTTCTTATTATTATTCATAATTAACTTAACAAGATTTTTATAAATTCGGAGGGAGAGGGAATGGAAAAAGGAATAGAAAATGAGAAAAGCTGTGAAAGTAGTAGTGCAGGAAAAGAAAGTGAGAAATTAAATGTTTATGTAGACTCACGTATTGAACTTTTGTCAATAATTCAATATCTGGCAGATTTCAACTGTAAAGATATTGTAATATACAATAAAGATACGACCTATAAAAGTGATGTGGATAATTACTTTTCTCCATATAAAAATAATCAGGTAGTTTCTCTTTATGAGGAAATGGCAAAATATGGATTTGTTTATCATGTGCCGCCAAAACTTATTTTATATTTAGATGATAAATATGAGGAACAGGATAGTAAAATAATACCTTGTCATGAAGTTATATCAGGAGTCGATGGTAGGAGTAAGATTAAAGAGTTTACTAGACAAATGGTAGATTTTAAAAATGAAACTAAGTTTGATAACTTTTATAAAAATCATCAGGAATATTATCATAAGATAACTGCAGACATACAGAATAAATTAAAGAGTAATAACTGCTTAGAAAATCTTATAGAGTATTATGGTACAAAACAGAATAGTTATAATATAATAGTTGTTCCATTATATTTTGGTGGATACGGGATAAGAATACCAGGAAAAGATGAAAAATTTGATATTTTTTGTGTTATACCACCTGTTGAAAATTTACAATATTTAACTAGATTTGTCTGGCATGAGTTTAGCCATTCTTATGTCGATCCTTTAGCTGAAGAAAACAGAGATGAAATTAATAAATATAAAGATTTGTTTACACCTATTTCTAATATAATGACAAAGCAAGCATATGGAGCTTGGGGGACATGTGTAAATGAACATATTGTCAGAGCAGTAACTTCGAGGTTAAGTTACAAGGTTTTTGGCGAGAAGGCTGCGAAAGAAGAAATTAAATGACATAAAGAAAGGGGTTTTTTATATATTGACAAGTTATATGAAAAACTAACTGAATATGAAAATAATCGCGATAAGTATACAACTTTTAAGGAGTTTTATCCAGAGTTATTAAAAGTTTTCGAGGAAT
>NZ_JXLL01000037.1 GCF_001316435.1 Caloranaerobacter sp. TR13 | reverse complement strand
CTAGTACCCAGTACCTAGTACCCAGTAATAATAAACATAAAAGTCCGAAATGATAATACTTTATTTCGGACTTTTACTACTGAGTCAATCTATCACACACATTAGTGTGGCATTATGAACTTTAATACAAATAATATTCCTAAAATATACATAATAGGTGAAACCTCTCTTTGCTTACCTGTTAATAGTTTTAGTAAAATGTAAGAAATTATACCAAATACTATACCTTCAGCGATACTGTAAGTTAACGGCATCATTATTATTGTCAAGAATGCTGGAATTGCTTCTGTAAAATCTTCTAAATCTATTTTTTTAATTGGTGACATCATAAATAAACCAACTAATATTAGAACTGGTGCAGTAGCAGCACTTGGAATCATTATAAATAATGGTGAGAATAATAAAGCTATTGCAAACATCCCTGCAGTTGTCAATGCTGTTAAGCCTGTTCTACCACCCTCAGCTACTCCTGATGCACTTTCTACATAAGTTGTAACAGTACTTGTCCCAAAAATAGCTCCAACAGTAGTACCTAAAGCATCGGCAAATAAAGCCTGTTTTGCTCTAGGAAGCTTACCTTCCTTATCTAACATATCTGCCTTAGATGCAACTCCTACTAAAGTACCAATAGTATCAAACATGTCAACAAATAAGAATGTAAATAAAACTATTAACATATCTAAACTAAAAATATTTGAAAAGTCAAATTTGAATGCTATAGGTGCTATTGAAGGAGGTATACTTATAAATTTCATTCCTTCAGGTAACTGTGTTACGCCCATAGGTATACCTATTATCGTAGTAACAATAATTCCTATTAATAATGCACCTTTTACATTTCTAGCTAACAAAACACCTGTAATTACTAAACCTATAAGTGCTAGTAGTGGTGCTCCACTTGTTATATCACCTAATTTAACTATTATTCCATCTAATTTATCATTTCCAACATGAAACATACCAGTTTTAACAATCCCTGCATTAACTAGTCCTATAAAAGCTATAAATAAACCAATTCCCACTGAAACAGCATGTTTTATATTTAATGGAATACAATTTATGATTGCTTCACGAACATTTAAAAATGTTAATATAATAAATATAATTCCTTCTAAAAATACTGCTGTCAGTGCGAATTTCCATGAATATCCCATTCCCAAAACAACTGTATAAGCAAAGAAAGCATTTAACCCCATACCTGGTGCCAACGCAAATGGATAGTTTGCATAAAGAGCCATTACTAATGTTGCAATAATAGCTGATAAAGCAGTTGCAGTAAATAATGCTCCAAAATCCATACCAGTTGCTGATAAAGTTAATGGATTAACTATAAGTATGTACGCCATTGTCATAAAAGTTGTTATTCCTGCTGTAATCTCTGTTCTAATATTTGTGTTGTTTTCTGATAGCTTAAAAAATTTCTCCATTGTTAGCCCCTCCTTAATTTATTGCTTAAAAATAATTTAAGCCCAGTCAGGGTAGGTTTATGCTATAAGTGAAACCTACCCGACCGGGCTTTTATCCCCTCGGTGTGATATTACACATAGTAATACCTGTACCGCTCGGACCAGACAAAAACATTACATAAGAGTAAGGTTTTTCGGAACCCTAGGTACACTTTCACTCATAGTCAGGCAATTTACGGTTGCCTGGTAGAAACTCCCCAGCCATATTCCAGGGATTATATGAGTGTAAAATATTTCGTTTTCCTAAGCTAATAATAACAAATTAAAATATATAAGTCAATATATTTTGCGAATATTAAATATAGTTAATAAAAATAAAGTTTGTTATAGTACGAACATTTATCTATTCCCATTCAATAGTTCCAGGTGGTTTGGATGTTATGTCGTATACTACTCTATTTACATTTTCTACATTGTTAACTATCTTATTTGATATTTCCTCTAATACATCAAATGGTATTTTAGCCCAATCTGCTGTCATTCCATCTGTACTAGTTACTGCTCTTAACACTATTAAATGACTGTATGTTCTTTCATCTCCCATAACCCCTACACTTCTTACATCAGGTAGAACAGCAAAGTATTGCCAAATCTTTTTATCAAGTCCATTTTTCTTAATTTCTTGTCTAAATATCCAATCAGCTTCACGAACTATTTCTAATTTTTCTTCAGTTATTTCTCCTAGAACTCTTATAGCCAATCCAGGACCAGGGAAAGGTTGTCTATTTACTATTTCATCTGGTATATAAAGCTTCCTTCCAACTTCTCTTACTTCGTCTTTAAATAATAATCTTAGAGGTTCTATTATTTCAAAATCAACATCTTCTGGAAGTCCGCCTACATTATGATGACTCTTTATAACAGAAGCTTTATCAGTTCCACTCTCTATAACATCTGGATATATTGTACCTTGAACAAGATAATCAACTTTACCAAGCTTACTTTTCTCTTCTTCAAAAACTCTAATAAATTCCTCACCTATTATCTTTCTCTTTTTCTCTGGGTCAGTTACGCCTTTAAGCTTATTTAAAAATCTATCCTTTGCATTAACCCTTATTAAATTCATATCAAATTTATCTCTAAATATTTTCTCTACCTGATCCCCTTCATCTTTTCTAAGTAAACCATGATCAACAAAAATACAAGTAAGATTATGCCCAATCGCTTTATGGACTAATACTGCTGCAACAGAAGAATCTACTCCTCCTGACAATGCACATATAGCTTTTTTGTCACCTATCTTCTCCTTTATTTCTCTGATAGATTGGCTGATAAAATCCTCCATAGTCCAATTAGGTTTACATTCACAAATGTTATAAATGAAATTTTTAATTATATCTCTGCCTCTTTGAGTATGTTCTACTTCTGGATGAAATTGGACTGCAAAAATATTTTTATCTTCATTTTTCATTGCTGCAACAGGACAAGAATCTGTACTTGCTATAACCTTAAAACCTTCAGGAAGTTTTTCAATAAAATCAGTATGACTCATCCAACATGTTATATACTCTTCAAAGCCTTTAAATAAATCACTATTATAGATAATTTCTAATTTAGTCTTTCCATATTCTCTAGAATCGGCTTTACTTACTTCTCCACCAAAAGCTTGTGCAATCAACTGTCCACCATAACAAATTCCTAAGATTGGTAAACCTAAATCAAAGACTCCCTGCTTACATTTTGGAGAATTCTCTGCATAAACACTAGCAGGCCCTCCTGAAAAAATAATTCCCTTTGGAGATTTAGCTTTTATTTTTTCAACATCATAATCATGAGGTATTATTTCACAATATACATTTGCTTCTCTTACTCTTCTAGCTATTAATTGACTGTATTGACCTCCAAAATCAAGTATTAAAATCAAATCATTCTTCATCATACTACCTCCGTTTTTTTAGTTACCAGTTGCCAGAGATCAGGAAATTACTAGTTGCCAGTTGCCAGAGAACAGATGACAGGAAGTAGATATTTAAAATTTAAAATTTAGAATTGATAATTAATAGTTAATAAACTATTAACTATCAACTGTTAACTGCCAAGTAATTTTCCATTTTCAATTTTTAATTT
>NZ_JXLL01000036.1 GCF_001316435.1 Caloranaerobacter sp. TR13 | reverse complement strand
AAACTCATTAGCTAATGAGTTTAATTTTTGTTTATGCTTTTTAAACTCTTCCTCTGATAGTCCTTTCAAATCTATTGCTTTAACCTCTCTTAACTCCCCATTATCTGTATATGCATATATTTGCTTATCCTCTATATATGAATAAGAATCTGCAATGATATCTTTAGTAGCTTCTTTATATTGCTCATATGTTATTTCTAATCTAGAAAACATATAATCATTTTCTTCAAGAATTTTAACTTTCTCTGATAGTTGTTTATCAAGACTTACCTGTTGTTGGCATCCTGATAAGATTATTATTGAAGCCATAATTGCTACAAACCACTTTTTCAACATAATTACCTCCAATGTAAAAATAAAAAAGAATTATTCTGACAAATCCCACTATGGATGATGGAGCTTCTTATATAAATTAACTTCGGCCCTATTCTTTTTTGAATAACGTTGATTTAGCTTCACTCAACTTTCTCAAAATCTTATATTTCATTACAAGACGATATTTATCTGTTTCTAAAATGTTCCTAGTATTAAAGGCTGGTAACCATTTTAACGATTCCGTATTTCTGACGTTCTTCTACTGAATCCTAAAGGGTTTCTCCCAGTTAGTGCCTATACTCAAATTAAGTTGTTAACTTATATTGTCTAATAACTACTACTGATTAATTATCTCTAAATTTATAAAACTCAAATATTTTCTGTACCATATAATCACTGACATAAATATTAGAAAACTTCCAAATAGTAAAACAACATGTATTGGCATAAAATCTATAGCAAATCCTGATAAAATTAGTGCAAGTGGAAGGATTATTTTAACCAAACTAAACTGTAAGCTCATAACTCTACCTCTGAAATTGTCTGCAATGATTATCTGCAAATATGTAGTTGCAGTAATATCTATCAAAGAAATGGAGCCCCCTAATATCATCGTAATAAAGCAGTAATAAATAACTAATATAATTTCATTACTAAAACTTACTCCAGGAAATACTGGTATGGCCATCAATACAGTAGTAATACCAATCATTATACACATGCTAGCAATTACTTTGTAGTGCACCCATTTTTCTCCATACCTGTTTATTACTAAAGCCCCTAATATAAATCCTATTGCAAGCATACTCTGAATAATTCCAAAGTATTTTGTACTTATTTGTAATACATCATTAATAACAAATGGTAATGGAACTTGTATAGAAAATCCTATTGCAAAATTAAGTATTATAAATATAGATATCATCATAACTATGTCAAACTTGCCTAAAATATATTTATATCCTTCCTTAACTTCTTCATAAAATGTAAGTTTCTCGCTCTTTTCTTCTATAATATTGCCCTTACTATATTGAAAATCAATAAATAATTCTGTAATTCCTGAAAGTAAAAATGATAGTCCATTTATAATTATAAATGTTTTAATATTAATAAATGCAAAGAAAATACCACCAACCATTGGTCCTAAAATCATAGTAATAGAAATTATTATCTTCGTAATGGAATTTAACTTCATTAGATTATTCTTTGACACTATATTAGGCATTGCTGAATCCATACTGACATTGAAAATTGCCGTAAAACAGTTATTTATAAATGTACTAATATAAATTATTGCTAGACTTAATCCATAATATTTGCTGAATAGAAATAATCCAATAAAAAGAATACCATTAATTAAATCCATTGATACTACAAGTATTTTTCTATTTAATTTATCAGCTAACACACCTGCAAAAGGATTAATTAAGACTACTGGAATTGTACTCAATACTAACGTAGTTGCAAAAGATAAACCTGAGCCTGTTACTTTAAGTACATACAAACTAATAGTAAATGTATATACATTCGTTCCGAAAAGTGATACTAATAACCCTAATGAATATAATAAAAAATTTCTAGACTCTTTTTTACTCTGCTTATTACTTATTATATTTGGTGAATCTGTCATTTTCCCCACTCCCTCTTTCCAATCTTAACTTTCAACATATTTGAAATAACTATGAACAATTTTCTCCTTCTTCAATTCCTCCTGCAATCCCCTGCCAATAATTTATATCAGACCTTTTAAACAATGTATAGCTTATTTAAATCCAATCATTTCTTCATCTTTAGTAACTAATTTTAAAATCTATCTTAACTTCTTTGAAAAAATAGTAGAAACCCCAACACTTTTATTGTTTTCATATTTCACTTTTATCAAAGATATCTCACTTATTTGTGCTTTGATAATATCTATATTTTGCGAACAGTAATTAAATGCCTCTACCAGTTTTTCCTGACTTAATCTATTTGCAATAGTACAATGTGGAATCCATTTACCAGGAAGGTAAAATGAATTTGGTTCATCGTTATACTGTTTAAAATATTCATGATGAGCGTTGTGAAAGTTTAACAGTTCTTTGGATAAAGTAGGTACAACAAATAATGTCCCTGAATTTAAAAAAGTTCCTAAAACACTTAAAGTAACTTGAATTCCTGATTTTGAACCATAGAACTTGTCCATATCTTCAATGAACTTTTTTTCATCTAACCTATTGTGATCAGCAATAGTAATATGTGGCCTTCTGTCTTCTACTTCTTCTGAATAATAGGAAATATCATTCTCAACTAATAATTTCCATAAATTTTTAAAATATTTCTCTGTTTGACTATCAAAACATGCTATAACTCCATACATATTTTCTCCCCCTTTAAAATTTCAAATAAAATATATATTTCCATATAAAAGCTGTTACATCAAAAGTGGTATATGACACAAAGCCCTTAGTGTTGCTGATGTCATACATCTCTAAAGTATGATATAGGTAACACTTTGTTATCTGATGGAAAACATCCATAAAAACACTCTCTTATATCTTATTTAAACAAAATAATGTCTTAATATTTTTTTACTTACATATAATGATATAAACACAAACAAGTAGTCGTTTAATAAAAAAATATAAGGTGATAAAATGGAACAAAGTTATATTATATTACTTATCATTCTAACTTTGAGTTTATTCATTAAAAATAATCCATTAGCAATAGCAAGCTCATTACTTATTTTGATGAAGCTCTTAAAACTAGATTCATATTTCCCAAAATTAGAACATAATGGTCTAAAAATAGGGATAATAATTTTAACAATAGGTATACTTACTCCAATTGCACAAGATAAATACTCACTAAAAGATATCTTAATCTCTATAAAATCACCTATAGGAATTTCAGCAATAATTTCATCGATACTAGTCATTATGTTTACAGGTAAAGGATATGAACTACTGGCCTCAAACCCTTCAATTGCAATACCTATCGTTTTAGGTTCTATTATAGGTCTTTTTATATTTAAAGGTATACCTGTCGGTCCATTAGTCTCAGCAGGTATAACATTAGTAATATATAATATATTTAAATTTCTTTACAAATTATTTCAATAAACCTATTTTAAGCAATTTACATTACTAACAGTAGATTTTATACTCTCTATATATCTTTTTCCTCTAAAAAATCATATTCTTATATACTTTTACATAGAAGCTATTTTAAAAAAATTAATCGTTCCCTAGTCCCCTAAACCCTTAAATCTTACTCTAATAATTCCT
>NZ_JXLL01000035.1 GCF_001316435.1 Caloranaerobacter sp. TR13 | reverse complement strand
GACACAAGAGAACCGTCCCCTTGTGTTTCTTTATAGGGAGGAATATAAGTGGAATTTTTAAAAACTAGAATTGGTATTATTTTTTGTCTAATAGCGCTAATAACAGTATCTATGAGTATAAGTTCATGTAGTATACATACAGAAATCTTTTACAGTTTAGAAGAAGCAGAAGCAAAAATTGGTGAGATTAATTTACCAAATATGCCTGATGAATATAGTATTCGAAAAATTGAATATACTGACGACGGATTTACAGTCCCACAAACGGCAATTTATTATCAAAACAGTACTAAACATGAAATCATATTTTTAACCGCTTCAGATATTGAAGGTGAGTTAATTTATGAAGATGTTGATAGTAAATCAATTTCAAATATAAAATGGATAATAGACTATGGGGGAAATTATAGTTTATTTAAGAACAAGTTTGTATTAAAGTGGAGAAAATCAAATAATACAAAATTTAAGTATTTTATTACTTCATCAAAAGAAGATAAAGATTGGCTGATTAGAGTAGCTGAAGAATTTAATGATTAGATAATAGCTTGAATTGTACAATTTTTATTTCTAATAATCCATTTCTCAATTCATTAGAACTCCTTCGGATTTCATATTAAAAATATCATTAATTTTCTTTATTAAATTAATAGAAACTTTTTCAATTTCACTATCTTCGCCTAGTGAGTAACCTTTACTACTATGAGGTCTGTTTAAAATAATGCTTTTGATATTGTCTGTATTAACAACATTTCTTTTTATTTGGAATAGAAACATTAATTGACGGAAGAAAACTGGCGGATTTAGTGTGAAATTGAAGAAAAAAGTGAACACTAATAAGTGTATTGACAAAAATGAAATAAAGTTTTATTCTAAATATAGATATATTTAAATATATCTATGTAAAAGAGGGTAAGGAGTGATTTAGTGCAAGAAAAAGTTGAGATATTTAAAGCACTCTCTGATAAAAATAGGTTACTTATAATTGAAATGCTTTCATGTGGAGAGCTTTGTGCCTGTGACATAATGGAAAGGCTGAATCTTACACAGCCTACCATATCACATCATATGAAAATACTAGGACATGTAAAGCTTATAAATTCAAGAAAAGATGGAAAATGGACTTTATATAAACTTAACCAAGAAACTTTTAATGATTTATGTAATTTTATAAATTATTTATCATCATATAAAGAAAAATGTATATGTGAAGACATTATAAAGAAAAAATGTAGTGAAGATGGTTAAATTTTGAAAAAGTACGGAATAGATGGTATAAGTATTAACGATAAAGTTATTGATTATTTAATTTAAAATACAAAATTGTTTACAAAAATGTACATTAAGCAAGGTTGATATCATATTATAATACAGAGAGCGTAGATGTACCTAGATTTAAATATACAAAATAGATAATATAAAATGCCACTGTATAAAGACTATAACTGAAGATTGTGAACTTGAAGAATCGTCTGGAGTGTCAATTAAAGGATTTAGAGAAACAAGGAAATTATAAAAAAGTAGAAGATTTAATTCAAAGAGTGAAAAAAGATGAATTATAAAAATTAAATAGTTTAATAATATATTTTAAATTATATATTGAATTTAATAATTAAAGGTAATAAAAATACTTATTACCTATATTTACTGTATATATTAAGAAGGAGGAGGATTAATCAATGAAAATAGAATTCTATGAACCACCAATGTGCTGTCCAACAGGAGTATGTGGACCAAGTGTAGATGAAAGATTAGTTAAGCTAATGGAAAATATAGAGTATTTAAAAAAGAAATATGAAGGTATACAGATAGAAAGATATATGATAACACAGCAACCAATGAAATTTAAAGAAAATGAAAAAGTATATAAATTAGTAAAAGATAATGGAAGGAAAGTGCTCCCAATAACAACTGTTAATGGTGAGATTATTAAGACACATGAATATCCAACACTTGAAGAGATAGAAAAAAGTTTAGGAGTTTAGGAGATGAATAAAATGGGAACTAGATTTATATTCTTCTCTGGAAAAGGTGGTGTAGGTAAAACTTCAATGGCATGTACCACTGGAGTTTATTATGCTGACCAGGGTAAAAGAACATTAATAGTTACAACTGACCCTGCTGCTAATTTATCTGATGTTTTTGAGCAGAAAATAGGTCATAGAGTAACGAAAATTGATGGAATAGAAAATTTATTTGCAATGGAGATTGACCCAGAAAAAGCAACAAATGAATATAAAGAAAGGTCTCTTGCACCTATGAGGGAGATTTTCGATGAAGAAATGATAAAAATCGCTGAAGAGCAGCTTAGTGGACCATGTACTGAAGAAATGGCATCCTTTGACAAGTTTATTGACTTCATGGAAGAAGATGCATTTGATATTGTTATTTTTGATACTGCTCCTACAGGGCATACAATTAGACTTTTAGAACTGCCAGTAGATTGGAGTAAACATATCGAAGAAAGTGCGAAAGGTAGTGGACAAACCTGTATGGGGCCTGTAGCACTTATACAAGAAAGTAAGCAAAAATACGATGCTGCTATTGAAAAGCTGAGGGATACAGATAAAACCGATTTTATATTTGTAATGCAGCCAGAAGAAACTTCTCTACAAGAAACTATAAGATCATCAAAAGAATTAAAAGAATTAGGTATAAATACAACAAAAATAATTATTAATGGATTTATACCAAAGGAAGAAGCTATCAATCCATTTTTTAAATCAAGGTATGAAATGCAACAATATTACTTAGCAAAAGCAAAGGAAACTTTTAAAGATATACCTATAGTAACAATGGAACTATTTGATACAGAGCTTAAAGGTATAGATATGTTTAGAAAGTGTAGTCAAAAGCTATTTAAAACTAAACTCCATGAGAAAAGTATAGAAAAACTTATCTATCCTCAAAATGGAAAAAGGAAAAATATATTTTTTTCAGGTAAAGGTGGAGTAGGTAAAACCTCTATGGCTTGTATTACTGCAATACAAACTGCAAAGAAAGGTTATAAAACCCTACTTATAACAACAGATCCAGCAGCACACATCGGAAATGTACTAGAAAAGCTAGTTACAGATGAAATTACAGCAATAGATGGAGTAGATAATTTATATGCAGTAAGAATTGATCAAAAGAAAGCAAAAGAGGAATATAAAAATATGGTATTAACAGATGCAAAAGAAAAGTTTGATAAGACAACAGTAATGGCTATAGAAGAAGAATTAGATTCACCTTGTACAGAAGAAATGGCAGCTTTCCAAAAGTTTATAGAATATGCAAATTTAGAAGATTTCGAAGTAATTGTATTTGATACTGCACCTACAGGACATACACTCAGACTGCTTGAACTTCCAATGAATTGGAGTAAACAAATTCAATTTAAAGCTGGACAGTTAGCAGATATAAGTGAAGCAGATAAAAAACAACAAGAAAAGTTTCAAAAGGTTATTGAAATGTTAAAAGATGAAGAGACAACCACATTTGCTTTTGTAATGTATCCAGAAAAAACACCAATAGTAGAAGCTTATAGAGCTTCAAAAGAGTTAGAAACATTAGGTATAAAAACTCAATTAGTTGTTGCAAATCTTGTTATTCCAGAAGAACAGGCTATTACGCCTTTCTTTAAGAACAGAAGAAATATGCAGATTAAATATCTTGATGAAATAAATAAAAAATTTCAAGATGCTTTAATAATAAAAGTACCAATGTTTGAAAAAGAGATTAAAAGTGTAGATATGTTAATATCTATATCAAATAAATTGTTTCATTGAAATATTTTGATTTTATGTCAAAAGTTAGGGTGGGATTAGTTGTAATCCCACCCTGTTATTATTTAACTAAAAATAAATTTTAAAATGCATTACAAGGGGAAGGTTCTTGTGTATTGTTATCACTTATAGTTTGTGATGAGCTTAACTAGAGGTGATTTTTTTATGACAGTACTGAGATATATACA
>NZ_JXLL01000034.1 GCF_001316435.1 Caloranaerobacter sp. TR13 | reverse complement strand
AGCTGAGAATATTCTCAGCTGTTTTTTTATTTGTAATCCTTTTGTAACCTAACCCTTAGCTAAATAGTATATAATAATTATTACAAACAAATCCATTTAATACAAACATTACATAAAAAATCATCAGTCTCATTGACCAATAATCATAAATAGTTAGCTATTAACTTTACCCTAGCAACTAGTAACTGACTACTAAATTCAAAGGGGGATAACTATGAATAGACTTTTCAAAAAAGTAGTTTCATATATAACTAGTGGAATAATCATATTTTCCAGTTTGTCTCCAAGTTTTGCAGATAAGCCAATACTGCTCCACGAAAGAAAAACCATAGAAAACATTTCAAGTGGTGTCGTTCATGAACACATTCAAAAATTCACCTCTGACGGCTGGTGGAATATAAATGTTTTAAGAGTAAATTTAAAAGATAAATACACTAGCTTAGACGTTCTTTTTAATAAAGAAGGAATCTCTGAAAGAGAAACACTATCTAACATGATAAAAAATTCTAAAGCTATCGCAGGTATCAATGGTGATTTTTTCTCAACAGCTAAAAATTCCTTTCCTCTAGGAGTTGTCGTATCAAATGGAGAAATGGTTTCATCTCCACCATATCAATGGGATAAACTGCCTATATTTGCAATAGATAAAAATAATCATCCTTTTATATCCTTCTGGAAATGGGAGATAAAAGCAGTTCCAGAAGACGGACAACCTGTTATTCTCTCTGCTATAAACAAATCAAGCGACAAATATGAAGAAGTAATTTTATACGATAAAAACTGGAGCTTAAAAACCATAGGAAATACTTACTTTGACGATATGATAGAAATTATAGTAGAAAAAGACACAGTTAAAGAAATAAGAATTAATCAGCCTCCTATCGATATGCCACAAAATGGCTACATATTAACTGGTCGTGGAAGAGTTAAAGATATACTCCTTAATAATTTCAAAGTTGGTAAAAAAGTAAAGCTTGAAATAGATACTACGCCAGACTACAAAAACATAAAAACCGCTATAGGAAGTGGAACCTTTATTGTTAAAGATGGAAATATTGCTGATTTCACATTAAACATAAAAGGTAAACACCCAAGAACGGCACTAGGAATTAATAAAAATAAAGATGAACTTATTCTCGTAACAGTTGATGGTAGAGATACTTCCTATAAAGGCGTAGACTTAAATACTTTAGCTGAAATCATGATAGATTTAGGAGCTTATGAAGCAGTCAACCTAGATGGTGGCGGTTCTACTACCATGGTACTAAACCCACAGTACGAAGAAAATCCTACTGTTGTAAACCGTCCGTCAGATGGCAAAGAAAGAAAAATATCAAACGGAATAGGTATATTTAATAATGCTCCAAAGAGAAGTTTAAGCTATATAAAAATATATACTGATGATACTAATATATTTGCTAATACATCTAGAAATTTCTATATCAAAGGATTTGATAAGTATCATAATCCTGTTAATGTAGATATTAATAAAGTAATATTTAATATTTCAGGTATAAAAGGTAAATTTAATAAAAATACCTTAATTCCTAAGAAACCAGGAAAAGGTAAAGTAATAGCATATTATAAAGGTAAAAAAGCTGAAATTGAAATAAATGTTCTAGACGAAGTAAAAGAATTGCAATTCGGTTTTGAAAAATTCCATATAGATGTAAATAGTCAAAAAGATTTAACTGAAATATACGGAAAAAATGATGAAGGCTATACAGCAAAAATAAATCCAAAAGATATTACTTGGATGGCATTTGGCAATATTGGTAGAGTCATAAACGGAATATTTTACAGCTCTAAAGAACCAGCTTCTGGTGCTATTACTGCTAAAATTATGAATGCTGCCAGAAATATTGAAGTTTCAGTAGGTTACAATGAAGTCTTATTAGAGGACTTTGAAAATTTAAATAATTTAAGTTTCTTAAGCTATCCTCAAGAAGTAAAAGGAAGTATTGAGCTAGATAATAAAGATGTAATAAGTAGATTTTCTCTTAAGTTAAATTACGACTTCAGAAATTCCGAAAAAACTACAGCAGCATATGTAATTCTAGGAGAAAATGGTATTAAATTAGAAAATAAACCTGCCAAGCTTGGTTTATGGTTATACGGTAATGAAAGTAACCATTGGTTTAGAGGTAAGATAATAGACAGCAAAGGAAAAACCTTTTATATTGATTTTGCAAAAAATATTGACTGGAAAGGCTGGAAGTGGATTACAGCAGATATCCCAAATAACGTTAATTATCCTATAACTCTAGATAGAATTTATGTTGTTGAAACTAACCCTTTTAATAAGGATGAAGGCTACATCCTAATAGATGGACTAAAAGCTCTATATTCTACTCCATATAAAACTATGACTCTGCCTGCCGAAACCTATATAAAAGATAAGCTTCAAAAAAGCGAAATAATAGATAAAGGTGGCTTTAGTTTCATAGTTGCCAAAGGTATTGATAAGCTAGATATTCTAATTAAGCATCTTATAGGCAGCAAAATAGCCAAAAAAATAAATGAAAATCAATTGGGAATATTACTAGGTAAAACAAATAATATAATTCTAGATAGAATAAAAGTACCTTTTGCTGAAGCATCTAACGGATATTCATACTTTAGAAATAATAATACTCTATTTATACAGCTTGATGATACTGAAAATAGTCTAAGAACATCAGATGCAAACCAATGGCTTTGGTTAAAACAAATACTAAAAAAGTCTAATGAAAAGAACATAATTATTTCTTTAGCAAAACCTATATTTGGAGAATCAGGATTTACTGACAAATTAGAAGCAGAATTATTTCATGAAATATTAACTCAGTATAGAAGTTTAGGTAAAAATATTTTTGTAATTCAAGGAAGCAATAGAACAAATGTGATGTTAAAAGATGGAATTCGCTATATCGAAGTAGAGGATATAAATCTAGAGGATATAAACAATGTTTTTAATATTAAATATATTAGATTTGTGGTAAATGGAAATAAAATAGCTTATGAGATATTACCATTATTTCAACGAATGAATTAGAGGGACTTATGTGTCCCTCTTTATTTTATAGGAGGTATATCTAAAATTGTTCGCTTTATCCAAGTTGGTCCTTGATCTATGGTGTCTTTACCAATCAAATCATTTGATTGATTTTGCCCTTCATCTGCATGATAGACTTTCATTGCATAGTCTTCTTTTCCATCAACTCCGTCATAAACACCAGGATTTTCAACATCAACTCTTAAGTTTAACATAATTGCAACAACTAATATTGTTATTATAACTGCAAGTACCGAATAGTAAATCTTCCTCTTACCCATATAAATCACTCCTTTTCTTTCTTTGTAATATTATATACATCTAAACCGACTTTATACATCTATTGATGTAAGTCTATTTTTGTTTGGTATACTCCCATTTCTAACAACATATATTTGAATGAAGGGGGTATGCTATGAGCTCAATAAGAGAAATAAATATACACTATTCAGATGAAAATGGAGCAATAACTTTATCTAAAAATTTAAAACCGTACATGACAAATGATTTAGTTATAGTCTGTATAGGAACAGACAAGTGTATAGGCGACTGCCTTGGTCCTTTAGTTGGAACACTTCTTGAAAAATCTAACTTTCCATATCCTATATACGGAACACTATATAATCCAGTTCACGCAGTGAATCTGAAAGATAAAATTAATTATATAAGCAAAAAACATCCATATAGCTTTATAATAGCTATAGATGCATGTCTTAGTAATGATGAAAGTATAGGGACTATACAACTAAGGAAAGGACCTATATATCCTGGAAAAGGGGTCGGAAAAGAGCTTCCTCCTGTAGGAGATATTTCTATTATAGGAATAGTAGATATATTAGATGAAAATACTAAAGCAAACTTACATAGTATTAGACTCGGGTTTATAATGAAATTATCTGAAGTTATTGTGGATTCGTTATGGAGAGCGATAAATGAAATGAAATGAGATGCTGGCTTAGCGTCCATGCTAAGC
>NZ_JXLL01000033.1 GCF_001316435.1 Caloranaerobacter sp. TR13 | reverse complement strand
CCAGTTCGAATCTGGGTGCCGCCTCCATATTTGCGCCTATAGCTCAACTGGATAGAGTGTCTGACTACGAATCAGAAGGTTGGGGGTTCGAGTCCCTCTGGGCGCACCACTTAAATATTATTAAAAAAATGGAGGGTTGATGCGAGAAGCCAATTCTCCATTTTTTTATGTCTTATAGAAGTTGATTTTTAATTGAAGATTTTATTCTATCTTATAGCGGCTTAAGCCGTTATTTTAATATTGTTAATTTTTAGACTATTCTGGATATTTTTCGACATTTCTATTAATATATAAATATCAAGATTTTTTATACTTTATAATAATTATTTATAATCCAAAGGGGGAGTATCAAAACAATGGAAAAATTCACAACCAAAAGAAGCTTGTTCGACAAAATTGACTCAATATTAGAAAAACACAATTGGAATAAGAACAACTTGCTAGCTATCCTCTTAGAAAGCCAATCAAACATTCCTCAAAATTATATTCCCGAAGAAGTAGCAAAATATATAAGTATCAAGTTGAATATTCCTTCAAGTAAGGTTTATGATGTTATTACTTTTTTTTCAGCTCTTAATGATAAGCCGAAGGGAAAGCATGTTATTCAACTATGTAAAAGTACTACCTGTAGATTGAATAAGTATCAAAAAATTAGAGAGATTTTAGAAAGAGAATTAGGTATTAAAATGGGGGAGACTACAGGAGATGGAGAATTTAGCCTTGAGTATACAGCTTGTTTCGGTGCTTGCGATATTTCGCCTGCATTTAGAATTGATGATAAGGTGTATGGAAATTTAAATGAGACTAAAATCATAGAGATTATTAATAGTTACAGGAGGATTAATCATGAATAGAGTGGTTAATGTTATAACAAAAAATTTTAACAAATATAATATAGAATCAATTGATGAGTATGTTAAATTAGGTGGATTTGAAGCTTTAAAGAAAGCTTTTGAATTAGGGCCTCAAGGTGTTATTGATGAGATTAAAGCTTCTGGTTTAAGGGGAAGAGGTGGAGCAGCATATCCTACAGGAAAAAAATGGGAACAAGCAGCTACTGTAAAGGGAGATAGAAAAATTATTATATGTAATGCAGATGAAGGTGAACCAGCAACTTTTAAAGATAGATATTTATTAGAATATGATCCTTACAAAATAATAGAGGGAATGACTATTGCTGCTTATACAGTTAAAGCAAATGAAGGTTATATCTATATTAGAGAAGAATATAAACACCTTCACGACAAGGTTAGGAGAGCTATCGAATTAGCTAAAAATACTGGTTATTTAGGTAAAAAAATTTTAGGTACCGACTTTAATTTTGACATTAAGGTATTTTCAGGGGCAGGGGCATATGTATGTGGTGAAAATTCTTCTTTGATCGAGTCAATGGAGGGTAAAAGTGGTAGGCCAAGAATAAAACCTCCATATATTAAACAATGTGGCCTTTATAATCTTCCTACACTTGTGAACAATGTGGAAACGTTTGCCGCGGCGACATCTATACTATTAATAGGTTCTGAAGAATATACAAAGTACGGAACTTCTGAAAGTAAAGGTACAAAATTAATTAGTTTATGTGGTAATATCAACAAGCCAGGTGCATATGAAATTCCTTTTGGTGTTACTTTAAGAGAGATTATATATGATATAGGTGGTGGTATTAAAGAAAATAAAAAATTAAAATTTCTTCAGCTTGGAGGGGCATCTGGAGCTATTGTTCCTGCTGATATGATAGATTTAAGATATTGTTATAAAGAATTAAAGGATCATGGAATTGAAATAGGTTCTGGTGCAATATTAGTAGCAGATGAAACAAATAGTGTGGTTGATTTCATAAAATCTGTACAGGACTTTTTCTTGCATGAAAGTTGTGGAAAATGTACACCTTGCAGAGAAGGGAACAGGCAAATTACAAAAATAATTAATAGATTTGTTGCTGGAGATGCTAGTATAACAGATTTAAAAACAGTAGAAAAATTCGCTAATGTTATGAAATATGCTTCATTCTGTGGATTAGGGAAAACTGCTCCAACAGCTTTGCTTTCTGCAATAAAGCATTTTCCAGTAGAATTTTATCAGCGAATTTATAAAGTAAGTAGATAAAGTTACTAAAGTTCATAATATTGAGGAGGTTAAAAATGAGTAATTGTACAATTACTATTGATAATAAGGTAATAGCTGTACCAGAAGGTACTACTATATTAGAAGCAGCTAAAAAAGTTGGTATTAATATTCCAACATTATGTCAACATCCGGATCAAAAAGTTAAAGCTAATTGTAGAATATGCTTAGTACAAACAGGACCTAATAAATTAGTTACTGCTTGTTCTACTCCAGTTTGGGATGGAATGAAAGTGAATACACATTCAAAATTAGTAAGAGATACACAAAGAGGAGTACTTGAGTTAATTTTAGCAAATCACCCACAAGATTGTCTTAAATGTATTAGAAATGGTAAGTGCGAACTTCAGAAACTTTGTGAAATGTTTAATATTTCCAAGACTAATCTTGAAGAAGAAGTAGATTCTTTAGAGATAGATGAATCAAATCCAGCAATTGTAAGAGATCATAGTAAATGTATAAAATGTAATAGATGTATAGAAGTTTGTCAAGAAGTTCAACAGGTAGGGATATTAAGCCAAGCACATAGATCAATCAATTATTGTATAACTCCTGCATTTGAAAAGAAACTAATCAATACTTTGTGTGTTTTTTGTGGACAGTGTACTACTGTATGCCCAGTTGGCGCCATATATGAAAAAGATGATACTGAGAAGGTGTGGAATGCTTTATATGACGAAACTCTTCATGTAATTGTGCAAATAGCTCCAGCTGTTAGGGTAAGTATAGGTGAGGAATTTGGCTTTAACCCAGGTACAAATGTAACAGGAAAAGTAGTAGCTTCTCTTAGAAGACTTGGTTTTGACAAAGTATTTGATACTAACTTTACTGCGGATTTAACAATAATTGAAGAAGGACATGAATTATTACAAAGAATACAGAATAATGATACGTTGCCAATGATAACATCATGTAGTCCAGGCTGGATAAATTATTTAGAAGGATTTTATCCAGACTTAATTAAGCACGTATCAACTTGCAAATCTCCTCAACAGATGTTTGGTGCACTTTCAAAAACATATTATGCTGAGAAAATGGGATTAGATCCATCAAAGATATTTACTGTATCTATAATGCCTTGTACAGCTAAAAAATATGAGGCTGATAGAGTAGAAATGTCATCTTATGGTTACAGAGATGTGGATGCAGTGCTTACAACAAGAGAACTTGCAAGAATGATTAAATCTGCAAGTATTGATTTGGCTAACATTGAAGAAGAGGGATTTGATGATCCTTTTGGTATTACAACAGGAGCAGCAGTAATATTTGGTACAACTGGTGGAGTTATGGAGGCAGCTCTTAGAACAGTTTATGAGTTAGTAACTGAAAAAGAACTTGAAAAACTAGATTTTACTGAAGTTAGAGGATTAGAAGGTATTAAAGAAGCTGAAGTCAATTTAAATGGAACATCTGTGAAAGTAGCTGTGGCTCATGGCCTAAGTAATGCAAAGAAAATATTAGATTTAGTTAAAAATGGGAAAGCAGATTATACGTTTATCGAAATTATGTGTTGTCCAGGTGGCTGTATTGGAGGAGGAGGACAGCCTATAGGAACTACTGTCAAAGTTAAGGAAGAAAGAATTAAGGGGATTTATAATGTTGATAAAAGTATGAAGATCAGAAAATCTCATGAAAATCCTGCGATTAAGCAGCTATATAAAGAATTTTTAGGTAAACCTCTTGGCAAGGTTTCTCACAAATTACTTCATACGTCATATAGTCCTAGAAATCAAATATTAGATATAGACTATCTAAAATACGATAGCGAAGTTGCTACAACTGAAGAATAGAGTATAAATATAGATAAAGTAATTTCAATTTTGAATCCACAAGCTTGGTTTTTATACTTGGCTTGTGGATTTTGTTTTGACATATAGAAAATTATTAATTATAGATGTTTTAATACAATTCAGAAAATATATTTTTAATTATCTATAATTTAATAAGATATTTAATTTCTTAATGAATTATAACGAAATCTTAGATTAAATAAATTAATTGAATAAAATTAATACTATTGGGTATCAATAATGTTGAAGACTAGAAAAATTAAGGATGAATAGAAATTAAAAAAAGTTCTTGACATGAGAAAATAA
>NZ_JXLL01000032.1 GCF_001316435.1 Caloranaerobacter sp. TR13 | reverse complement strand
TTATTTTCTCATGTCAAGAACTTTTTTGTTTTTTATTTTTACTTATTTGTCTCTTTTTTTCTCAACAGCAAAATATAATATAGCAAATTATTTATCATTTTTCAATAGGTAATTTATGCTATTTTAGCATTGTATCTTTTAATTTTATTAAATCTTCTATATAAACTTTTTTTAACTCTCTACGATAAATGACTGCTGCTGGATGGTAGAGTGGATATATCTTATATATATTCCCCTTAATATTAGCTTGTAATAACTTACCATGTTCTTTACTTATCTGTAATTCACTATCAATTACTGCTTTAAGTGGTACATTTCCAAGAGGAATTATAATTTTAGGTTTAATAATATCAATTTCTTCAAACAAATATTCTTTAAAAGCATTTATTTCACTCTTATTAGGAGCACGATTTATTAATTTTCCTGTTTTTTTACTTATTCTTGTTGGTCTAAACTTTACTACATTAGTTATATATATATCTTCTCTTTTAAGTTTCAAAATACTTAGAAATTCTTTTAACTGCCCACCTGCCTGACCAACAAAAGGCTTTTTTTGCTTAACTTCATTTGCTCCAGGTGCTTCGCCAATTAGCATTACTAAACTGTTTACACTTCCATCCCCAAACACTAACTCTTTATCATTAAACTGCTGTCTTATTCTTTTATTTAAATCATCCAATTTCTTTTGTTTCATTTTATTACTCCTTTCTTTCAATATTGCAATCAAAAAATATTTAATTCTTTAGCTTTGCTTCTAATACTTTTTAAATCATCCCATGCTGCTCTCTTCCTGCTTTCATCGCGTAATAAAGCTGCTGGATGATATGTTGCTATCACAAAAAAATCACCCTTTTTTATCCATTTACCTCTATTTTTACTTATTGTAAAATCCTTATCTATAATATTTCTTGCAGAAACTGCTCCTAAACATACTATTATTTTAGGTTTTATAATTTTAACTTGCCATCTTAAATATTCTAAACAAGCTTTACTTTCATCTTCTAATGGATTTCTATTATTCGGAGGTCTACACTTAACTATATTAGTTATGTAAATTTCTTCTCTATTAATATTTATCGCATTTAACATTTTAGTTAATAGTTTACCAGCAGCTCCTACAAAAGGCCTTCCACTTTTATCTTCATAAAACCCTGGTCCTTCTCCTACAAACATTATATCTGCATTTCCATTTCCTTCTCCAAATACTAATTTAGTTCTAGTTTTATGCAATCTGCACTTTTTACAATATAGGCAAAAATTTTTAACTTCATTTAGAGTATACATAAAATACCACTCCAAAATTATTATATATTATATATAAATTCTAACATAAAAGCACTTAAATAGAAAAGGAAGGGCTCTCCCCTCCTTATTTAACAATCTTAGTATATTCGATATATGAGTAAATCACAATACTAAAAGTTACTAATATAAATGTACTCATTGGTATAATGAATCCTAGATTATTATTCATAAACGTTGATAAAAGAAAAACTATGCCTGCTACTATAAAACCATACCCTCCAACTCTATGTGTCTTTCTCCAAACTGTTTCATTTGCTAATGTCCAAGGAGTTCTTATACCAAAGAAATAATTATGCCTTATTTGTCCCATATAATTACCAATTATAATAAATAGCAATCCCATAAAAATCTTCATTAGTAATCCAACATTAATATTACTTCCTAATGCTACAAATATTGAAATCCAATGAATACTTACTAAAAGTATTATTAACATAATTACCAGAATTTCATAAGCTTTTTTGTGTTTTAAATATGATTTTCTTTTAGGGTCTATTTTAGGTATTACCAACATCAAAGCATATAACCCTATAGGCAATAAAGCAGTAAAGAAAACCATATTTTTATGACCATATGCATCAATTTCACCTTTAATATTCCAATGTCTAGGAACTGAATCTGGTAAACTGTTGTATATAAAAACTGTAGCTATAAATGAAATTAAAAGTATCAATAAAATCCATTTATTTATCTTCATCATTATCTCTCCTTTCCATAAAATCAAATATCCACTTCATAATTTCTTGAAATGCTGTCGTGTTTAAAGAATAATATATGTTTTGACCAACCTTTTCACTTAAAACTAATCCTACGTTTTTTAGAATATTTAAATGATGGCTAATAGATGGTTTGCTTATATTAAAAAAATCTGCAATTTCTCCAGCTGTTAAGTCCTTTTCTTTTAGTAACTCTAAAATTTTTCTTCTAGTAGGGTCTGCTAAAGCTTTAAATATTTTATTCACTTTATCACCTCTTTCGTTCAGTTAGATATTTAGATAATTATCTAAATATCTAACTATATTATATTATTATTCCTTATTTTTAGCAATATGTATTATTAATTTTTAATAGATTTTTTTAATTTAAAATGAATCAAACATCAAACAAAAAGAGGGAATTAATTCCCTCTTGAATTTAGCATTTCCCATCCAATTACAGCTGCACCTAAAGCTCCTATGATTTGTGTATTTGGAGCAATATAAATTGATTTTTTTATTTTTCTCTCGATAGATTTTGTTAATATGCAACTTCTTGCAACACCACCTGTAAATGCTACCTCATCAACTATTTTTATTTTATTTAACATAGAAACCGCTCTATTTGCTATTGATTCTATGATTCCAGCTGCAATTGATTCTTTAGAAGCACCTTTTGCAAGAAGGCTGATAATTTCAGATTCTGCAAATACGGTACACATGCTTGATATTTTCTCTGGTTCTGCTTGTTCGGCTAATCTATCCAATTCATCTATCTCAGAACCAAGTAAATTAGTCATAACCTGAAGAAATCGTCCTGTACCTGCTGCACATTTATCATTCATAAAAAAGTCACAAACATTTCCATTCTCATCTAAGCTAATTATTTTACTATCTTGACCACCTATATCAAGTATAGTTCTTACTCTGTTATTTATATAATATGCACCTTTAGCATGACATGTTATTTCAGTAACTGTCTTATCTGCAAAATCTATTGAAACTCTTCCATACCCTGTTGCAATAATTTTTTTTACTTCATCTCTTTTTATGTTCCCTTTTTCTATTAGCAATTTACAAACTTCTTCAGATGCTTTTCTAGGACTCCAACCCGTAGGTATAATAACTTCTTTAACTAATTCTCCACTAAAAAGGACTCCCTTCGTTGCAACTGAACCTGCATCTATTCCTATTGAGTACCCACATGAACTTCTTATCAAAACCAGCCTCTCCTTTTCCTTTCGATAGTATAAATGCCATTAACCTTTATTTCAGGATTAATATTTAAAATTTTCCTAACCATTTCTTCATAATCAGGATTAATCATTATAGTTATACCACAACTTTTACTTAATTCTCTAGGAGTAGGCACAATAGTATATTTAATCTTTTCGGATTTCAAAATCTTTTCTAAAGCTAACCCATCAGTATGGGATGGAAATAATATATAACAATTTAATTGTCCTCCCATTTAATCACCCTATTCTTTAGTGAGTAACATCTCTATTTTGATATCTTTATCATTTCAAAAAATGCCTCAAGTCTTGTCTTTATTTGTCCTACGTCCTGTAGACTATAATCACTCTCAATCATAATTACAGGAATACCTTCCTTGTCTAGTGCTTCTTTAACTTTCTTATATTCAACAGCATAAGTATGGCAGAATGGTAAACTATAATATACAACTCCATCTGCTTTATATTCCTTATAAAGTCTTATTATATCTTCTATTCTTCCTTCATTAGGTGTAAAGCAAGCACAATTAATACTTAAGTATCTATCTGCTATTGCTTTTATCTGCTCGTCTATATTTTCAGCTTCTTTAACTAAGTTTTCAAAATATCTGATTCCCGTACATGTTTCTTCACATACTACTGCTCCACCACTTGTTTCTATTATGTGATGCAATTTCCAATTAGGAATAGCCATTGGAGTTCCTGTTACTAAAATCCTTGGTGTATCTGGCTCAAATACGCTTACCCCTTTTTCTATTCTATCTTCTAGTTCTTCACATAATTCTGAAGTTTTTTCAATAAATCTCTTAGGATCATCATAAAAAGCAATTTGAGTAATAAGTAATGCGTCTTTACCGCTTATTGGTAATGTTTTGTTCTTTCTTGTATTGTATAATCTTTGTAAAACTCTTCTTTTTTCATTTATTAATTTTATCGCTTCTTTTAATTTTTCTTCAGTTATTTCATTTCCTGTCATCTTTTCAACTAAATCTTTAAATATTTTCAGCTCATCAATCCAATGTACCTTATCTTTTTCTCTTTTCATTTGAGGTAAATCCATAACATGAACAGGAGTATACTCACCTAAAATCTCCCATGCTTTTTTCTTACCATCACATGTAGTCTCTCCTACTAGTATATCAGCTGATTGAAAATAAGGACATGTACCACTTAGCTTCGCTCCAACTGAAGCTTTAATTAATGGACAAATATTTCTTGGAAGTACTTTTTCTCCATCTGGTATCCAAAAATCTGAACCACCACATAATCCTACTCCTATAGCATCTGCTGCTACAATTAACTCATCTGGTACAAATATGCAAAAACTTCCAAAAACTTTTCCACCTTTTTTTCTATGCTCTGCTAATTCTTGAACTCTTAATCCATGAATTTCGGAAACTACGAAGTTATAATAATTCATCCCTGCTGGTCGATTTTCTTGTGATAAATAAATATCACCATAGAACTCTGGCAACACTGCACATAACTGATCATGCTTTTCTAAATCCATACCTAATGATTCCCATAATTTTCTGTAATCCGCCACTATTATGCCCCCTTTAAATTTACTTATTTTATTTTGATTATAATATATTATTTCTGTCTTTTTTATATATATAAAAAACCATTATAAATGAGTTCGTTGATATTAAAATTATCTATAATTATCACAAAAAAAGTGGCCAAAGGCCACTTAGACAAAAAATAAAAAAATCCGGCAACGACCTACTCTCCCAGGCGGTCTCCCGCCAAGTACCATCGGCGCTGGAGGGCTTAACTTCTGTGTTCGGAATGGGAACAGGTGTGACCCCTCCGCCATTGTCACCGGATTTACAATCTTCGATTGAATTTAAAATTTTTAATTTTAAATAAGTCTTTAGTGGATAGTCGTTAGTCAATTGTTTTTAATTAATATTTTCTAACAATAACTGCAAACTGTCCACTATAAACTGTCAACTGTTAACTATAAATCTATTTAACATTTACAATTTAAAATTTA
>NZ_JXLL01000031.1 GCF_001316435.1 Caloranaerobacter sp. TR13 | reverse complement strand
TGAAAATATTCTCTATTAAATTGTAAACCCCTTTATTTTTTTATGTTCTTTTAACTATTTATCTACATACTACAAGAAATAAGACTATTTATTACATAAAAAAATCAGGCATCTAATCCTAGAAAAACAACTCATAACTAAAACAGATAATTCTAGGAGATGTCTGATTACAGGGTGATATGAAAGTGTGTTTGTATAATCCCAAAAAACTGCCCTAGTAATCCATTCTGCAACAGCGTTATAGGAAGTAATAAAACCTTTTTCCCTATAATCTTGCAGATAAATACAGATATTCGGTTTTACTCATAATAAAGATCATTCATATTTGAATAAATTATAGTTTCCCTATATGCTTTAACACATACGTATATGCTAAAAAGCGTGGAGTTTTTTCTCTAATATCTTCTTCTGAGACACCTAAATACAGATGAACCTTTATTATATGTCATTTCCCCGCGACTAAAATTTAGTTATTTACATTCCTTAAGTATGCTTGGCATCTATTAATCCATAGCCTTTCATGCTCTTCTGGAGTTACTATTCTATTAGCCAAATCTTTAATTGTAAAAATATTTTGCTCTTTGCACCATTCCATACAAGTTCTATAAAATTCTATATTATCATTATCAGTTTCAAGATAAGCATAAACATGCTTAAAACCTTTAATATAAGCTACAACTAACCTAGAGTACCCATCTATACAAACCATCTTGTCCCCTATTTTTATACAGGCAACAACTATATCTTCTGGTTTCTCAACCCACTTACTTACTCTATCTATCTTTTCTTTACTAACGGTCAACTGTTGAGGTGTTATTTCTTCTATATCAATTCTAAAAACTTCAATATTATTATCTACATCCAATTGCCATATAGAATTTTCTCTAAATCCAGCATACTTTAAAACATCCTTTGTTATGATTTTATTATCTTCTTTATAAATAATTCTTTTTAAGTATGGATTCCAATAAATTATTTCTTCAATTAATCCTTTAAATGCTAATTCTTTCTTACATAGTTCGAAAATACTAAAGTTTACAATTTCAGCTTCTTCTATATTATTTATCTCATATTCCAGTGTTCCAATAACATTATCCCCTTCGTATGCAATTAAAGCAGTATTATGAATTAAACTCTTCTCGTGCTGTATATACTTAAAATCTTTTTCTCTTGCTCTATAAAAATCCATTATATTACCACCTCATTTAATGCTAAAATTTCCCTATAATGATTTTTTGATTTTATTTATATTAATTTTACTTACCTTAAAAAATCATATATCCATTTCTATGAATTACATATTATGGACTTAATCTATATTCATCAAACTTCTATGTATTTTTATAATGATACATAAATTATTTCTAAAAAATACAATTACAAACCAATCAATTATTTTTATTCTTAATTCTATATATGAAACCAGTAGTAAAAATAGTAATCATTAAACTATATGAAAGTATAATCACAACTTCGCTAGAGATTGTATTTGTAAATAATCTTATTATCTTCTTACTTATGAATACTATTCCTGCAATATAGTTTCCCATACTATATTAAGTCTGAAATATAAATCACCAATAATAGATACTTTCCAATCTAAAATATTAATTATATATCCCCATAAAAAAGGTATAAATATAAGTAGTAAAGTTTTATTCTTTTCATTTATCATGTTTTCCCCCTTATGAATTTTTAGCTATTACAGATAACGTTCTTGAGTTTACCGTCGTACTATGTCTTATGTGTAGAATAATGGTAAACTCATGTTATACGCTGTAGGTCTAAGCACAATATCTTCATATAAAACATCTTTAATCAATCACTTCTATTCTGATACCTAGAGCCCCATATTTTTCTTCTTGCTTTTTAGTATAAATTTCATAAGTTTTTTCTAACATCCATTCCATTGATTTTCCCTCACATCCAAAATGACTAAAAGGTATATCCTCATATAGCTGTTCAAAAGTATAATATTGTAATAATCCAAGAACTTTCACTTTTAATCTTTCCTCACAATCGGGCAACTTCGAAAAAATAATTGTGTCACCAATTTTTACTTTTTGTCGTTTCTCATCATTTAGTCTTATTTCTATAATTTTTTTCTTAGACCTTATCAATTCAAAAGGTTCCTCGAAAAGTCTCATAAAATGCTCCATTATCTTTCCTCCTTGTAACAAAAATATTTTTCTAGTATTAATTTTAGTTAAGCTGTATACATAATAATTTGATTTTCAAAGATTTTTTTATGTTTTGAATTATCCTTTCAACAATTGATAATCTTTCATTAGTAATATCAATATAACATTCCATAGATATAAAATTTATTTGACCTTTAGGATTAACTTGAAGTAAAAATGTAAATTCATCATCAGATTCTGTATTAGTATTTAATCCTGACTTTCCTAAATAAATAGTCTTATCTTCAATATTGAATTTTCTTATGAAGTTTTCATACATTTGCACAAAAACGGCGTTAGATAGCGTCCCTGATTTTCACATTTCTATCAAAAATTATTACTGCTCATTATAGTTTTCTAAAGTATCTCCTGCTTCCTTAAATAACATAAGCATTAAATATAAACAACAAAGGAAAATATAATTACTGATAATGCTAAAATAGCTAAGGTGTTCTTAAAAACAGAACTAGTTAATGACATGAACCAAATTATAATTTGATTTATTAAATATAATATCCACCTATTCATGGACTTTGTAGCAAGTTCATTTTCACTTCTTTCATTAGCCATCTCTGAAATTCCTAAACAAATTCTATATACCATAATTAAATTAAGAATTGTAAAAACTACACCAATAATCAGTCCAATCCCTGACATTGTTATTATATTGTTCTCTGGTTTTTGAATCTGATATATGTCAAATACTGAAATAAAAATAAGTGGAAAAGCTAAATTTTTAGCTAACTCAAAATTATTGTTTTTCTCAACTAACATTTGAAGCCCAAAATAAATTAATATAAAACCAATAAAGTCTGGAATTATATCAACTCCATTGAATCTAAAATCAAACAAAAAAATAAACCCCCAAAATATTTTGCTAAAACCCACAATATACCCCTCCAATAAAAAATATTTACAATATAATTTATGTATTCTATAATCAGCTTATAATAGTTATCTAAAGCTTGATATGGATATCATCTAACGATCTAGTATTTGCGATGCCTTCGAGCTCTACAAGGAGTCGCTCATGGCTGTGAGCCTGCGAACGCCTAATGCAGCGACTGACTCGGTTAGTGAGAAAGTGTGGTGCTCACTACCCTAAGCTTCTACTTTCCTAAAGCACCCTTGCGCAAATATTTTGTTATACGCTCGTTAATAAACCTCTTTTAGCAAAATCATACTTGATATTCCTAATATGCTAAAGTATACAAATACTCAATTTATCTAAACTATTTTGAATTCTTTTTTCTACAATAGTATTAATTCTTTTTCTTTTGAACAATTTAATACCTCCTAAAAACAAAACAGTTGAGCTGTTGCATAACAAGTTGACCATTTTACGATGGTACATATACTCTTTTGTAGTGTTCGTAAATGGTATGTTATCTGTTGCACCTGTCATTTTTCTTTATACTATGCTTTTTCAATTTCATCAAACATCCATTCAGTAAAGGGTTGAATCATTCGTATGAATTCCTGATGATTAATTTTAGTCGCTTCAGGTTCAGTTATAATCTTAAGACTTAAATCCAAAATTTCATCAAAGCCTATACTGTTTTCTTTCAATTGTTTAACTACTATTTCTTGCTTAAACGATTCAAATTTACCCTTTGCCATTAAGAAATATGCCCCTTCTACTAAAACAAAATATCGTGCAAATTTTCTTGATGCAAAGTAAGTATTTTTAGGAATTTTTTCTAAACATTGAGGACATTTGTTTTCTAAAGCATCCTCTAAGCACTTTCTTGCAAATTTCAATCTATATTTTGCAACAGTTTTATCTGGTGAGTATGAATCAACTCCTTGTGATTCAATTTCTGATATTACATCATGACCTTTGTACAATATAGAATTATATTTTAGTATAAACCTGCAAAACTTATCTTCTTTCAAATATTCAATGGATTTAATATTAATATGAACACCATCAAAGATTTGAAATTTCTCATCGATTTCTTGTTCTGTTTCTGATAGCCATAGTTCATCATCTTTTGTAATTTCATTCGAAATAAAACCCCAATAGTCTAAATCTGATTCATTTATTATTGCTTCATTAGTACTGATACTTCCTGTTACATAAATTGATAGTAATCTATCAGAAAAATATTCACTACATTTTCGTGTTACTTCATCAACTACATTTTGATATTCTGCTTGAATCACCATTGAATGTCCTCCTTTAAACTTAATACGATAACCTCACGCTTAAAATTGCTTAACTGTTTTTTCAGGTGTTGCAGATAACGTTTTGGCTAGTCCTGATGTTTTACGTATTTCTTGTAAAATATCGGGACTTGTATGTTATAAGAAGTGGCACCATCTTTTTTATATAATTCTTAATATAATTTAAATGAAATATATTACCTTTATAATTAATATACTAAGGATAATACCTATTTTTTGTGTGTTTTATTTTATTACTTTTGCTTTGAGTCCACCAATTATTATCAGAACAATAGCCACTAATAGTATCGGTATTGCAATCCAGTCAGGTATCCGAGTTATAAACCTTTCTATCATTATATTCAATGCTATTATAATAAGTCCTATTCCTAATAATGGAGATATTGTTTGCTTCACTTTTATTCCTTCTCTTCTAACTTTTTACTTTCAAAAACATGACATATAACGTTCCTTGGCTTTGCGACGTAGTTATTAAATTACTTCAAAAACATCCTATTCATGTCACTCAAGCCTATGTTATCTGAAGTACGATACCTTCATGCAAAAGGCACTAATTTAAATTTAAAATTAAATTATTTTCTAACCATTTAGTAGCTTTTTTATCTGCTATTAAAGGATATTTATAATCTAACTCTTGAAAAACATCAAATTTATCTATTAATACTTGCGTTGCAATTGCTGCATTGACCTTACATACTCCACAATATAAAGCAACAACGTTGATATTTTTATAAACTCCATCATAAAACTTCAACATAGCAGTTGATACGGTTTTAGCATCTGAAATACATTTAACAAAAGGCATAATTTCATTTTCAGATGATCCTATTATCCCAAGTTTCAAATTAATTCCCGCTCATATATTTATCATAAGTAATCTTTATTCTACCTCTTATGTAATTTTTATCCTAAAGTCAACAACTTATAAGGATTTTGACTAACTCTCTTTT
>NZ_JXLL01000030.1 GCF_001316435.1 Caloranaerobacter sp. TR13 | reverse complement strand
ATCCATAAACGGAAATTATATTTAAAACTGTCAACAATTTAATTTGGTATATTTTTTTGAGTCAAAATAAGTAGTAAAGTATGTTAAAAGATAAGGAGGGGTAGTGTGGAATATGAAAACCTTTTACTAAAAAAAGAAGGGAATATATGTATACTGACTATCAACAGACCTAAAGCTTTGAACGCTTTGAACTCTAAAGTTTTAGAAGAATTAAGTAATGCAGTAGATCAAATTGAAAAGGACAAAGATATTTATGTAGTTATAATAACTGGAGAGGGTAAAGCATTCGTTGCAGGAGCTGATATTGTAGAAATGAAAGATATGACTTCAGAGGCTGCTAGAAAGTTTGCAAAACAAGGTTTAGAAGTTTTTAGAAAGATTGAACTTATGGAAAAAGTGGTTATAGCTGCTGTAAATGGATTTGCTTTAGGTGGTGGATGTGAACTTGCGATGTGTTGTGATATAAGGATAGCATCTGAAAAAGCAAAATTTGGGCAGCCAGAAGTAGGGCTAGGAATTACTCCTGGATTTGCAGGAACTCAAAGATTATCACGTTTAGTTGGTATAGCTAAAGCTAAAGAGTTGATATTTACTGGAGATATGATAGATGCCAATGAAGCTGAAAAGATAGGGCTTGTAAATAAAGTTACTAAACCTGATGAGCTCATGAATGCAGCTATTGAGCTTGCAAAGAAGATAGCTTCTAAAGGTCAGATTGCAGTAAGATATTCAAAAATAGCTATAAATAGAGGCTTTGAAACAGATATTGAAATAGGAATGGAAATAGAAAGAAATCTATTTTCATTATGCTTTGCTACAGACGATCAGAAAGAAGGCATGACTACTTTTCTTGAAAAAAGAAAGCCAGAGTTTAAAAATCAGTAATTAAAACACACTTTTAAAATGAATTTTAAGGAGGAGATTTGATGAAGGTTTGTGTTATTGGTGTTGGCACAATGGGTTCAGGCATAGCTCAAGTTTTAGCACAAGCAGGACATGAAGTAATTTTAAAAGATATTGATGAAAAATATCTTCAAAGAGGAATATCTATTATTACTAAGAATTTGGACAGAAATGTAAAAAAAGAAAGAATGACAGAAGAAGAAAAAAACCAAGTTCTTGAAAAAATTACGACTACTACTGATATTGATTTAATAAAAGATGTAGATATAGTTATTGAAGCAGCAGTTGAGAATATGGAAATAAAGAAAAAAATATTTGAAGAATTAGATAAAGTATGTAAACCAGAAACAATACTTGCAACAAACACTTCATCTTTATCCATTACAGAAATAGCAAGTGTAACTAATAGACCTGAAAAAGTTATAGGAATGCATTTTTTCAATCCAGTACCAGTCATGAAACTTGTTGAAATTATAAAAGGTATTGCGACTTCAGATGAGACTAAAAAGTTAGTATGTGATTTATCAATAGAGTTGGGTAAAACTCCAGTTGAAGTTGAGGAAGCTCCTGGTTTTGTAGTAAACAGAATACTTATTCCAATGATTAATGAAGCAGTTGGTATTTTAGCAGATGGTGTTGCATCAGCAGAGGATATTGATAATGCTATGAAATTAGGTGCTAATCATCCTATAGGACCATTAGCACTTGCTGACCTTATAGGAAATGATGTTTGTCTAGCTATTATGGAAGTGTTATATAAGGAATTTGCTGACCCTAAATATAGACCGCATCCATTATTAAGAAAAATGGTTAGAGGTGGTTTGCTAGGAAGAAAAACAGGAAAAGGATTTTTTGATTACAGTAAATAATAAGCAAGTTAACAGTTGACAGTTAACAGAGAACAGATATTAAATATGGTTTTCAATTAAATTCCAGTTTTAGTCTATTTGTTGTCGAATGGTGAATAGCAATAATGTAAATAGGCTGATAGCCTTTAGATGAATAATATTAGTTTGTAGGAGGTTATAGAATATGAGAGAAGTTGTTATTGTAGGTGCTGCTAGAACACCTATAGGAAGTTTTGGTGGTAGTTTATCTAAATTATCAGCAATAGATTTAGGGGTAGTGGCTGCTAAGGAAGCAATTAGAAGAGCTGGCATTAAGGAAGATATGATTGATGAAGTAATAATTGGAAATATTTTATCAGCAGGTTTAGGTCAAAATCCAGCTAGACAGGTAGCTCTAGGAGCAGGTTTAAAAGAAACTACACCAGCTTTGACAATTAATAAAGTTTGTGGTTCTGGACTTAGAGCTGTAAGTATGGCTACGCAGTTTATAATGTTAGGAGACGCTGATGTTATTTTAGCAGGTGGTACTGAAAGTATGAGTAATGCTCCATATCTTGTACCTAGAGTTAGATGGGGACTTAAGATGGGACACGGAGAATTAATTGATACAATGATTCATGATGGTCTAACAGACATATTCAATAATTATCATATGGGTATAACAGCTGAAAACATAGCTGAAAAGTGGAATATATCTAGAGAAGAACAAGATGAGTTTGCATTAAAAAGTCAGCTTAAAGCAGAAAAAGCACAGAAAGAAGGTAAATTTAAAGATGAGATAGTTCCTGTTGAAGTACCACAAAGAAAGGGAGATCCTATTATTGTAGATACTGATGAATATCCTAGACACGGAACTACTATTGAAAAACTTGCAAAATTAAAACCTGCATTTAAAAAGGATGGTACTGTAACAGCAGGTAATGCTTCAGGAATAAATGATGGTGCAGCTATGTTAGTAGTAATGGCTAAAGAAAAAGCAGAAGAATTAGGGATAAAGCCTTTAGTTACTATTAAATCATATGCTTCAGCAGCATTAGATCCAAAGATTATGGGATATGGTCCAGTTCCAGCCACTAAAAAGGCATTGGAAAGAGCCGGGTTAAAAGTTGAAGATTTAGATTTAATTGAAGCTAATGAGGCATTCGCAGTACAATCAATAGCTGTTATGAGAGATTTAGGATTAGATCCAGAAAAGGTTAATGTAAATGGTGGTGCTATAGCTTTAGGACATCCAATAGGAGCTTCAGGAGCAAGAATTCTTATAACTTTGATTTATGAGATGATAAGAAGAGAATCAAAATATGGACTTGCAACTCTATGTATTGGTGGAGGTCAGGGAACAGCAGTTATTGTTGAAAGATAAGGGTGAGCTAAACGCTCACCCTATTTAAGTTTGAAAAAAAACAAGTTTAATGCTATAATCATTTAGTAATTCAAATATCTGTAACTTAAGTGTAACTTAATATTATTAATAATGTGTTATAATAATAATAGGTTCTTTTGCATGTATGCAGCAGTAAACTAGCATATTGTTTAGGAAGGTGAAGATAAATGAAACAGTTTCTTAAGGTATTTACTATTGCGTTTTTTTGCTTTGTTTTAGCAATAGGTGCAGGTGTATTTACATTTATGAAATTTTATGATGCAAATGCAGCAACTCAAGAGGATATAAAACATGTTGACAACAATGAAACAGGGGATAATAGTGATTCATCAAACGATAATTCTAAAGTTTTAGATCCATTTAAAAAAGCTATACAAGAAAGTAAAAGGATAAATATATTGCTTTTAGGATTAGAAGGACCAAGAACAGATACTATAATATTTGCTAGCTTTGACCCTGTTACAAAAAAAGTAGATTTAATATCAATACCTAGAGATACTTATTTTTACAGATTAGGTTATGAAGAAGCTGATAAAAGAAAAATTAATGCTGTTTATGGAGATGCAGGAGTAAAAGGGACAATGAAAGCGGTAGAAGCTGTGCTTGGTGGAGTTCCAATACATCATTATGTAAAAGTAACTTATTCGGGAGTAGAGAGAATAGTTGATTCTCTAGGTGGTGTAGAGGTAAATATCCCTTTTGATATGGTTTATGATGATCCTACTGCTAAACCTCCTCTTCATATAAACTTGAAAAAAGGAAGACAGATATTAAATGGAGAGAAGGCTATTCAATTTTTGAGATTTAGGCATAATAACGATAATACAGTAGGTTATCCTGATGGGGATTTAGGCAGAATAAGAGCTCAGCAGCAATTTATTAAATCGGCTGTAAAAAAAGCTTTAAGCTTTAGATTGCCAGTTGTAGCTCAAACTTGTTTTAAATATATTAAAACAGATATGAGTTTAACTGACACTTTGTTGTATGTAAGTAAGGCAATAGGAATAAAAACGGAAGATATTTCAATGACTACACTTCCTGGTAGGGCAATATATAAAAGTATAGATGGGAAAAGAGTATCTTACTTTGCATATGATTCAAAACAGATTAAAGAATTGATGATGAAATTGTACAATGTAAATATTGAAACTGAAAATTAACTATGTAAATGGGTTCCCAAAATGAATTCGGGAACCCATTTTTGATGGGGGGAGTGGGGGACTAAGTATTTATATTTATAACCAAATTTCTTAAAATTAAACATTATTAAATTAAAAAATTGATAGTTATTAGTTAGTAGTTATTAATCTATCGACTACGACCATTGACTATCAATTATCGACTATTATCTAATAACATCTCTCCTACCTTATATATATCTCCTGCTCCAACGGTAAGAATAATATCGCCTTGACTAATTTGTTTTGACAAGTAATCAACAACATCTGTAAAGTTATCAATATATAAAGATTTCATACCTTTACTTATAAGTAAATTTACTAAATCTTTTGAGTGAACAAGACCTGTATCTTTCTCTCTCGCAGCATATATATCAGTTACTATTATAGTATCGGCATTATGAAAAGATTCACTAAACTCATTTAATAAAGCCTTAGTTCTCGTATAAGTATGAGGTTGGAATACACACCATATCTTATTGTGCGGAAGTTTTTTTGCTGCATTAAGAGTTGCTTTTATTTCAGTTGGATGATGTGCGTAATCATCTATTATTCTAACTCCATTTATAATACCTTTCATTTCAAATCTTCTATGAGTTCCTGTATAGCTTTCGATAGCTTCTATTATGGTACTAATAGGAATATTAAGGTTATGAGCTGTCGCAATAGAAGCTAAAGCATTATATACATTATGTATTCCCATTACTTTAAGAGTTACGTTGTATTCTTCAGAATTATTAATTATTAGTTTGAATTTAGGGAAACCATTTTTTGTGTAAGATATATCGCCTGCCTTATAATTACTTTTATTTTTTATTCCGAAAGTAACAATATTGCAATTTGTTTTATTAATAATTTTTGGGGTGTTTATATCATCATTATTTATAACTAACAGACCATTTTCAGGGAGCAAAGCTGCAAAGTTCGCAAACGTTTCAACTATATGCTCGATATTTTTGAAATAATCTAAATGGTCTTCTTCTATGTTAAGAATTATACCTATATTAGGATTAAACTTAAGAAAATTTCCCTTATATTCACATGCTTCAGTTAAAAATATATCTTCTTTACCGATTTTCACATTACCACCGATGGTGTCTAAAACTCCACCTAGCAAGATAGTCGGGTCTAAATCAGAATGTTCAAGTATAACAGATATCATAGCTGTTGTAGTTGTTTTTCCATGTGTCCCAGAAACTGCAATAGAAGATTTGTATATTCTCATTAATTGTCCTAAGAAAGTAGCTCTATCAACAGTTACTATATTTTTTTCTATAGCTTCTATATATTCCGGATTATCTTTACTGATAGCAGACGTATAGATTATTAAATCTGCACCTTTTATATTATTTCTATCATGACCTATATATATGATAGCTCCTTTATCCTTTAAGCTTTCTATTATTTCAGAGTTTTTTATATCAGATCCTGAAACAGTATATCCTGCGTCTAACAAAATTTCTGCAAGACCACTCATACTAATACCGCCTATTCCAATAAAATGTACATGTTTAAAATCATGTTTATGTATATCAAAACTAAACATATAACTACCTCCTAGATAATACAGTAATAATATTATTTCCAACACTTCCAATATTATTTTATAATCCATAGGAAATTATATAC
>NZ_JXLL01000029.1 GCF_001316435.1 Caloranaerobacter sp. TR13 | reverse complement strand
ATTCCTCGAAAACTTTTAATAACTCTGAATAGAACTCCTTAAAATCAGAAATACTCATTATATCTTCTTATAAAATCATTTATTACTGGTTTCGCAGGTGGACTTATTTTCTGTGGAATCTCATCAATGGCAAAAAACCTGACATCTTTAGCTTCAAAACCATCCACATGTAAATCACCTGAATAGCTCTTTGATATGTAAACAACATCAATATTATATACCTCATCACCATTTGGATACTTATAATACAACTCTTTTCCTGAATATACTCCGAATAAATCCATATTTATAATCTTCAATCCTGTTTCTTCAAAAACTTCTCTTACTGCAGCATCCTCCACTCTTTCTCCTAATTCAACTGCTCCTCCAGGAAACCCCCAACAATCATTATCTTTCCTATGTTGTAACAGTACTCTACCATTACTATCAATAACAATTACACTTGCTCCACATAATAGTAAAGGTTTATGTCCAATATATTTTCGCATTTCTTTTACATACTCAAGCATAAAATGTACCTCCTAATATTTGTCCTCGATGATTTTTAGTATGCCCCCCTTGACTTGCCCTCGTAAATAAAGGTGATTTTGGAGAACGTTCGTAGTATTGTAGATGTTTTGTACGTTTCCAGTAAAATATATTCAATACTTTATTAGCAGATATACGTTACCACTTATCTACAATTACCTTTATATTAAATCACCTTGAATTATAAGACTGCATAATTAAAAATACTCTCTTAAATCTCTTTAAATCTTCTCTCAAGATTAATACCAAACCCATTCTTTTCCCAAAATTCTCTTGCATTTTCATTATCGATTGAAGTATACAATTCAACTAAATCAATATTTTTTTCTTTAAACCATCCAATTAGCTCATTAGTAAGTTTGCTACCAATACCAATTCTCCTATATTTTTTCAATACTACTAATAATGGAATGTATCCAATTTTCTCAGGTAGCATCAATCTAGAATTATTATCTATAGTACCTACTATGATGCCAGCTATTTCATCATTAACTTTAGCTAAAATTGCTACTTTTTCTTTTTCTGCCAACAATTCTTCGAAATATTTAATTAAAATGTTTATATATTCATCTTTAAATTTTAATGTTTCATGAGCTTGTCTATATTCTTGAGCTAATGGATCAAGATGTGCTATATCTTCCTTACTTAATCTTTTTATTTCTATTGTTTGCATGTAAATTCCCCCCATTATGTTTCTTCTAAATTAAGCAACATTACGAATGACTTCAGTTAGCGGTTCAATGAAACTCGATGTTTTTTATTCTTCAAATAAATATCTAGACTACTTGCTATGCAGTACTTAATTATTATCATGTAAATAATCTAAGACTTCTTTTTCAGAAATTTGTATATATGCTTTATCCCATAAACCAATTTTTTCTTCTATGGATAAATCTAAATTATTTTGAAAAACTTCTTTGAATTCTTTGAATGTATCAATAATTTTTATCATCTAATTTCCTCCAAGTATCTATTTCATTAAGTTTTGCATATCTGTTAGCAGATATACACCACACTAATGGTTATATTAGCTGCTATTCTGTTCTGAAAAGTTTGAATTTTTAAAAGAAGTTTTAGCCACTTCTGCTTTAGCTTATCAAATAAAATAAGCTAAAAGTAAAAATAATACCATTCCTATAGATAGTTTTAAATACCTTTTACTCATATATAACCACTACACCTTTCTTAACTAGTTTTATTGATTTTATATAATGAAGTGAGTGTTGTAGTTGTACTGTTCACACAAAACTCTTTATATAAACAATTATTTCTACTCATATATCCATTCATATAAGAATTCCTGCTCATTCTTATCCCATATTATCCATCCTGTACATACCCCAATAATAATTACAGTTATAAAAACTATAATATAAACGTCTATTGTAAAATATCCTCCCCAGAAAATTTCTAATAATGCTAATGGAATACTATAATATAATTCACCATAGATAATTATATATCTTTGTTTTATCTTCTTAATATTCTTATTCCATTTTCCACACAGGATATTTTCATATAAGCTCCATTCTAATAAACTATATAATATGCCTAAAATAAAAAATACAAATATTAAAAATACACCATCAGATAATAACCGTGTAAGCTCTATATCCGTTACTCCAAATATTATCTGAAGAATTTCACCTATACTAAAAAGTCCTATTCTTAGAATAACGTAATAAATTACAGTCCTCATAATATATTCCATCTTGCCAGCATTTCTAATTCGATTCCATTCTAGCTTTCTTTTCATTTCATAACCCATCCCTATTCTTAAACATGAAAGTATTTGACTTGCTCAAATTAAAACTTGATATTTCATATATGAAATCATTCTAAGTATAATTTAATTAGTTTAATACATCTTTCTAAAGTTATCTTGATTTAATCTTTCTATCATTTAATATCTTCTTAATTCTATCTACATCTTGTTTTTCAATCTTACCAATTAAACCTATATTTATTTCATCATATGAATAAAGTTTTATTTTACCTTTGTCAGATATTTTATAACTCTCTATATTATTAAATTCACAGATTAATCTCTTCCCATTAAATCTTGTCATATAATAGAAGCCTTTATTATCTACTATAATTCTTCTCGGAAAAGTAATCCACTGTGAAAAAAACATTAGCAAAAAAGCGATGTTTTCATATTTAAAATTGTAATTTAAATCTTCTCTAATAAAAGAAAGTCCCAAAAATGTAATAACAACTATACCCATTAGTGTCATTAGTTTATATATCCAAAAATCTTTTGTCTCAAATAACTTATCTCCATTATACTTATTCTTTCTAATTGATATAAAGGATAAAATAATTATAACTAAAAAAATAATATCAATTAGAATATAAATTGCATTTAGTATCATTTTTATCCTCCTACTCTTGTTGAGATATATTCGCAGTTTCTGCCACATAACGTTCTTGTATTGCCGTTGTCCTACATGATTTTAGTAGGATGATAGCAATACTATGTTAGTTATAGTGGCAACAATTACTCCCTAGTTAAATACAGAGTCATACATTTAATATATTCCTCATTTTCAGTATTCATAGCCTTTTCAATAGTAAAACCAGCTTCTTTTAATTCTCTTACATGATTCTCCCAATTGATAGCTTTTTATGAAGTGCTGGCGACTCTAAATGTTTTCTCTGACCACATATGATTTCTTTCTTGTAATTCAAAAGCAATTTTAGTATCTGTAGCTCTTTCAGTTTCGCCATCGCCCATACTAATCAATAATAATTTCCCTTTAGGTTTAAGTAATGAATATAATGTCTTTAGAAATTTCTTCCGATCTTCATTTTCTACTAAGATATGTAATGTTCCTACTGAATAAATCCAATTGAATTGCCTTTTAATTTTTTCTCTTAAATATAATGCATCAGAAACTACCCAGTTAACCTTTACTTTTCTTTCTTCTGCTAGCTCTTTACACTTTCTTATTGCTTCCTCAGAAATATCAACTGCTGTAATTTCATATCCTTGAGTTGCAAGATACAAAGCGTCTCTACCTTCTCCACATCCAACTTCACATATCTCATTGCCTAATGGAATATTAAAATATTCTACCCAATCAATTAATTCAGGAGTTGGTTTTTTGGAAAACCATAATAATCCTTCTTTATGAATTTTCTTATATCGTTCTTCATATGCATAGTAATACTTTTTCATAATATTCACCCCATAAAAAATACCCGAAAAGCCTGCTCAGAAATTGCCATTACACCTAACTGTCTGAGTAGTGTAGATGCTCTACTATTTTGTGTAGAGTGTCTACACCACTATGTTATATGATGTGCTGTTTTTAGTTGTCATTAATCTCATTTAGTGTTAGATATTTCTTTTATCAACTCTTTTCCTATCTCGCTTAAGTCATGATCTTCCACTTTACCAAAAGTCCATTCAAATCCATCATTTTTATATCTTGGAATAGCATGCAGATGATAGTGTCCAATATCGTTAAACTCTCCACCATTTTGCATTATACTATACCCATCTGGATTAAATTGTTTCTTTAAAATTCTTACCATTAACTTTGATATCTCCATAACTCTGGATGATTCCTCTATGCTTAACTCATCTAAATCTAATTTGTGTTTTCTAGGTACTATTAATAGATGTCCTTTATTTATTGGGTCTATATCTAAAAACACAACAACTAACTCATCTTCATATACAATATTTGCTTTAATTTCACCTTGAACAATTTTACAAAATATACAGCTTTCCATATATATAACTCCTTTTTTATACTCAGTATAAATCTAAGCCCTCATTAATGGTTTGATACTCTTGAATTAAAATAACAATGTATTCATATAACGTTAGGGATATACGAAGTTTTTCTGGAACGAAGTGGAAGAAAAATTTGGGTGAGGAGCGAGCCGAGCCCTGAACTGTATATCCCTTGTTATACGCCCCGACGACCAAAAGGAGGAGAGCGCAGCGTGGCTCGTAGCGAAGTGAAGAAAGTTCAAAAAATATTTTTCGTTCAGCTCTATGATAGGCTTTTCTCAATAATTATAAATTTGGTTTTTTCCGTTTTGAAAAATGAAAGAGGGGTTAGGGGTGAATTTCATTTTTCAAAACTTCTTATTCTTAGTTTTAATTTTATGAAACCAATTATAATAAGGAAGTAACTCTTTCAATTTTACAATTTTGTTTTTGTCTAAAATTACATCTGTTTCTAGATTTTCCTCATTTATTTGGCGCATAAATTCACGACATCTTCCGCAAGGTGAAAGGATAAAAACATCACCTTTATCATCTTTCCAAACAGCAACTATTTTTTTGATTTTATATTCTCCAGCAGTAATCATTGAACCTATTGCATTATGTTCTGCACAAAATCCCATTCCTGAGCCAGTATCTATACAAACTCCCAGATAGATATTGTTTTTATCTGTTACTAATGCGCAGCCAACATCTCCAATAGAAAAATCTCCAACTTTCTTTGGTTTAATAACGGATGCTGCTTTTTTGATTAGTTCTTCATTTGTCATAGTCATTTTTTATTCCTCCTAATAAAGAATATTATTTATTTTTTTCTTGCTAAGATAGTAGATAATCCAGGGATATACAATAAAGAATATCCCCAACTTCCCGATTTATTTTCTTTACTTTGGTAAAGACCTTCAGGCATTTCTTCAACATGTTCGATTACAAATCCACACTCAATTAATCCATTAAAAATTTTACTCAGATAATGACGATATTCAAGAACATTTACATTTTCTAACCTTTGTTTTTCTTTTACAGCATATGGCAGAGAAATACAATAGCTTTTGCCATCCCAAGACGATTCATCGACAAATTGAGATTGTGGATTTTGGGCACCCACACGATATAATCCTCCACTTCTAAGAACACGAGCAACTTCTGAATAAACTTTTTTAACATCAGGTATATAGCCCATTGAAGGTGCTTAATAAACATGATCGAACGAATTATCTTTAAGCATTGAAAGATCACTCATGTAACCTTGGATAGTTTTAACTTTATATCCGTAATGAGCGGCTGCTTTTTTATCGCCATCAAGCTGACCATCTGCGATATCAATAACTGTTACATTCGCTCCAAGTAAACTAAAAACTACTGATTGTTGTCCACCTCTAGAAGCAAGACATAAAATATCTTTACCTTTAACATCAGCGAGCACACTGATAGGGTATATATCATTTAACGCTTCAGGAGGATTTTTCAATTCACCTTTAGCAAGTTTTTGAAGAATTTTAATGTCTAGATCAAGCCAAGGCTTTGTAAAACCGCATTCTTCTTTGGCCATTTTTCCCCACCAATCTTTGTTGGTAGAAGTGTAATTTTTTTGTTCATAATTATAATAAAGTAAGTCAATTTATAAATAATTCGTTTTCGGAACGGGGTGGAGAAAACACAATGTTGTCACCCTTATTAAATAAAGAAAAAATCAAATTTATTCCCCTTTGAAAGCCAATCATTCTTTATCCTCTTAGAAAAATATTTATTGAATTGCGTATAACGGTTTCGTGTTTGCGAC
>NZ_JXLL01000028.1 GCF_001316435.1 Caloranaerobacter sp. TR13 | reverse complement strand
GAGCTCTACAAGGAGTCGCTCATGGCTGTGAGCCCGCGAACGCCTAATGCGACGATTGACTCGGTTATCGAGAAGGTGTGGCGCTCATTACTCTAGGATTCTATTTCCCTAGAGCGCCCTTGTGCAAACACTTTGTTATACGATTGGCTTATACTTATGCTTTTGAATGAATTTTTTGCATTTTTCAATGACAGTTAAATGTGCCTTTATACTCTCAATTGTACTTTCAAACTCTATTGAATGGTCTGCGTCTTTGATTTCTAATACTTCAAGGTCACTACGCTTCTTAATATTTTTGGTTTTTTCCTCACTTAATTGTCTATATCACTTCCAAATATAATTAAAGTATCATTGCTACACTCTTTAGGAACACTTCTATCTACTGGCGTTAAATAAATGTATGATGTTTTTTTCTCAGGATATTCTTCTCTAAGTTCATTCATTATAAAAGTTCCTAAACTCTTACCAACTAATATCACGTTTTTGTACTTGTTTTCTAATGACTTATCAATAGCTTCCTTTGTCTCTTTTACTAAATTACCAAGTTCTTTGGATTTATCTATATCTACTTGCTTTTTCTGATAACCATATTCGATACACAGAACGTCACACCCCTCTTCCAATGCTACGTTTCCTACGTAATAAAGTAATGGTGCAACTGACTCATATGCATATCCAGGTAAAGTGACCTAAAGTGTTTCGCTATTTTGGACTATATAAACATGTTTTAGATTATTTTTCCACTTTGAAGTAGTTTCAATTTCAGTAAAATTCATTTTCAACCTCCTTTATAGCTGTCTTATAACGGTTTCGCTAGTTTCGATGTTTTACATGTTCTTCGTAAAATGTTGAAACTAGCTTGTTAGAAGACGTTGTTTGCGTGTTTTGAAATTATCATGAAACTTAAATTATATATATACTTACTTATTTTATTTTCTATAATTAATACAATACAAAAGAAAACCAAAAACAATATTAAATCATAGTTGATATTTCATAGAGAATAACTTGAATATTCCTATAGACCACTATTTGCTCCTAATTTTTATTTTTGGCTATGTTTTAAAATATAATGTTGAAATTACCATATATTCAAAGAATAGCACAGTATATCATTATTTAGATAGTTGTATTCTTGCTATTTTCCAAATACTCTATTTAATAAACTTTTTTTATAATTTCTCAATTCAGATATAACATGATTTTCTGCATACATCCCTATTAGTATAAAAGTAACCCCTGCTCCTACACATAACCCTTCAATAAAATCTGGCAACAAATTAAAACGATTTGAAATTAGCCAAAGTCCATTAAGGAACATTCCGAAATAAATATATTTATTGAACTTTTTCATATTCATCACCTCCGTAACTGATTATATTATTATAACCTATTCATCAATAAGGAATTAGCATCAATTTATATTCAAAACATAGCCTTGTTTTTATATAAAAATGTCTTCTAACTCTCTTTTCACGAATTAGAGTT
>NZ_JXLL01000027.1 GCF_001316435.1 Caloranaerobacter sp. TR13 | reverse complement strand
TTTTCTTTTAATCAATACTACTGACTCAACGTGCATGGAAATTGGGTTTTGAATTAAAAGAAAACACCTCATATGATACTATATGAAGTGCTTAATCTAGATGTATGGTTTGTTTTGTGTTTTATGAATTTGTGAAGCCTGGCCCTCTTGTTCTCTATTTGGGAACCAACATGTTCATGAAATAGTGCCAGTTCAGTCATTTCTAGGAGCCACTTACTCTTATTCCGCAAAATCTAATTTACAATGAGGTGTAAAAGTTATACTATTGTTTAAAACATCAATCTACAAGGCATTACAACAAATTATTAACAAGTTCTTCTGGTACTTTAAAGCATTCTACTGATAGCTTATTATTAATAAATCGTAGAATAATCCAAAATTCTTATATAACTCTCACTGATAACTTTGAGAGAGCGTACTTAAATATTAAACTAAAAATATGTTAATACTTTCCAAATATACAACCTTAATTGGATATTATCAACTCATTTTTTTTCATATGATTTTTCAAACTAATTAACATAATAATGGCTAAAAATGTTTCTATTAAACCAGATATCATAAATAGCTGAGTAACTGTAATTAAATTGTTTACTAATATAGCTCCTATTGAAATCGAAATTATCTTGGCTAAAGACGTACTTGAAAATCTAAACGCATAAACTTCTGAAATCCTTTCTGAAGGAACTTCTAACTGTATTAAATTTCTAATTGATATAAAAAATATTGAACCAGTAACTCCGAAAATCCCAAATGCTAAAAATGCCATTATGATGTTTTTACTATTACTAAGAATAATTAAAGCTATTCCATCAATAATCACAGAATAAAAAATCACCTTTAGATCCAACATAAATTTATCGAATTTAAGTAATATAAGACTTGCTATTGCCGACCCTACACCAATTGCAGAAATAAACATTCCGGATACGGAAATGTCTACTCCTAAATGCTCTTCGCCAAATACATACATAAATGGTGCTTGATTTTCTGTAAGAAGTACAGTAATAATTAATATTAAAAACATATATTTAAGTTTATAATTTTGATTAATATAATGGAGTGTCTTTAATTTTTTTGACTTCTTCTTTTCAGTTAATTCTTCTTTTATTACTATGTCTTCTTTTATTTTATAATAATATTTAATTATCACAGTAGTTATAGCACCAATAAAGAAAGTTAAAGAGTCTATTATTAAAGCAACCGTCATTCCAAAAGTACTTAAAATAATTACAGCTATAATTGGGCCTATGATACTCACAACGCTCTGAACAAATCTAAGTATAGAATTTGCAGAATTAACTTCTTCTCGTTTTAATAGTTTGTCATAAAAAGAGAAGCCAGAAACATCAGCAAAAACATCAATTATAGAATTTATAGTAAATATCCCTAAAACAAATATAGGGTTTCTAAAAAAAACTATTAATACCACTGTTATTCCTTCTATAATATCACCTAATAACAATATTGTAGAATCTTTATATTTTTTTGACACTTTACTTGCAGCTGTTGAAAAAACAATTATAGGTAATAATCTTATTAAAGTTACAGTTGCTACTCCAAAAACTTTATATTCTGTATACATCATTAATTGAATTATAGCTAAAAATGTCAATCTATTACCTATATATGATAAAAATATATTAGTAATATATAGCATATAAGGTCTATTCTTAATTAACGCTGTTGTTTCCATATATTCCTCCATCATATTGACTAATGTATTTTATCAATTTAAGCATAGTTTCCATATAATAATCTACTCTATTTTTACTTCTTTTAGTGCATCCCTTTCCTTGAAAATATTTAAACTTTTCATTTTTCCCTAAAAGTTCAAACATCGTTTTTTTACTTAAAATATTATTATTAATTTCTTCATTATTCTTAATATGTTGTAAAAATATATCTTCAAAAGATGTTTTATTGATATTACCTAAATAATATTCATTGTTGATTTACAAAATATTTTTGAGCCGATCTAAGCACACCTTTATAAGTTATTAATAATAACTTCAATATTTGAAATTATTTTCCTTCTAAAATAGACTATTTTATTTTTAAAGTAAAAGCTAATCATCTGTTCTTTGAACAGATGCAAGTAATTCTTAAATCATTTGATACTTACTTAAAAATCAAAAAGATTTGCCTATTATTTAAAGACAAGAAATTAAAAAAACTTGCCGTAGCAAGCTTTTCCTATATGAATGTTATTACACTTTAAAATTATGTATTTTCTATTTGATTTTATTTATTTTTCTTGTTCTTTGATAATTTTTTATCAGCTCATAGGTTTCGCCATTAAAAGTCATTTTTTGGCTTCAATAAGTAATATAGAATTCCAGATTTCCAATACTATATTAGGTGAAGCAGAAAAATTTGATAAAACGACTCATTAATCCAACAAAAAGCAACAACTTCTTCTAAAATTATATTAGTAAAGATTCTTACATCCTCATTATCACTTCTAATCAGCAACCTAATCGTATGATTTTCCATATCAATATGAAGTTTTTCAATTATCGTGTCCCAAAAAGGGGCAAACAGCTTATTAATATTGATCATTGTTCATCTTCACCTACACATTGAATATTCTAATAACACGATTCATGCCTCTATAATTTTATCATAATAAAAATTTTTCCTTTGTAGTCATAAGAACATCCATCTCACCACTAAATTATTCGAAAATAGTACTAACATTATTGACATATGACAAGTTGTCATATAACATTAATAATATGACAAGTTGTCATATTATACTTATTATGGAGTGATGTAAATGCCTAAACAAACTTTTTTTAACTTACCAGAAGATAAAAAGAAAAAAATAATTGATGCAGCCCGAAAAGAGTTTTCCAGAGTCCCTATCTATGAAGCATCTATTTCAAATATTATTAAGAATGCTAATATACCTAGAGGTAGCTTTTATCAATATTTCGAAAACAAAGAAGATATTTTCTTTTTAGTCATAAAAGACTTTAGAGACATGAACGAACGTAAATTTAAGAAATTTCTAGTGGATACCAATGGTGATTTAATAGAAGCCTTCATACTTCTATATGAACAATTACTACACTTCTTAACGAATGAAGAAGACAAAAACTTTTTTAAAAATGCTTTTTTAAATATGAATCACAGGATAGAGCAGAATATAGCTCCATGGTTAAGAAAAGAAAACAAAAGAAAACATTTAGATGAACTAGTAAAATTAATAGATCTTTCAAAATTAAACATTAAAGAGCTAGATGATGTTTGGATTATCTTCAGAATACTTACAAAACTTACCATGGGCAATATTGTTGAGAGTTTTGCAAAAAAATTATCTTTTGATGAGTCAATGCAATTGTATAAAAAGCAGATAAAACTGATAAAAAATGGAATTTATAAAAAATAATATAAATAGTTAGGGGTAGATGTCATGTTAAAATTAATAAAATATTTAAAACCATTTACGGGACTTATTATGGCAGCAATAATACTATTATTTGCTCAAGCTATGGCAGATTTGTCACTACCAGATTATATGTCGAATATTGTTAATAACGGCATACAGCAAGGTGGTATAGTAAATGCAGTGCCAGAAGCAATTAGAGAAAGTCAGATGAATAAAATGATTATCTTTATGGAGCAAAAAGATATAAAACTAGTTATGGATAGTTACACTTTAATTACCAAATCAAGTAAAGATTATGCTCATTATGTTGAGCTTTACCCAACTTTAAAAAATGAACCAATTTATGTACTAAATAATATTGGCAAATCTAAAATTGATGAATTAAATCCAATAATGGGAAAAGCAATTCTAGTTGTTTCAGGCATTAATAAAATGAAGTCAGAAGCAAAGGGTGGTATGATAGACTTTAATGGAAATAAAATTCCTGCAAGTACTGACCTATTTAGTCTTTTTAAGAATCTGCCACAAGAACAGAGAACTAAAATTAGTAATGAAATAAACAAGCAATTTATTGCCTTAGGAAACAAAATGATTGTACAAGCTGCTGCTGGTCCAATTAAGGCTGAATATGAAGCATTAGGAATAGATACAGAAAAAATACAAACAAGATATATTATTAATACTGGTATAAAAATGCTTCTCATTTCCTTAATAAGTGCATTATGTATTGTTGGAGTAGGATTTTTAGCCTCAAGAACTGCTGCTGGATTGGCTCGTAATCTTCGAATGGCAGTGTTTACTAAGGTTCAAAGCTTCTCAAAAGCAGAGATAGATAAGTTTTCCACTGCCTCCCTTATAACACGAACTACTAATGATATCACTCAAATACAAATGCTCATTGTTATAATAATAAGAATGGTATTTTATGCCCCAATCATGGGTGTAGGTGGTATAATAAAAGCTTTAGATAAAAGTCAGTCAATGTCATGGGTCATTGGTGTAGCAATTATAGCACTACTAATTTTAATTACTACCGTATTTTTAACTGCTCTGCCTAAATTCAGAGTCATACAGAAGCTTATTGATAGACTCAACTTGATAACAAGAGAAAATCTATCTGGAATGATGGTTATCAGAGCATTTAATAATCAAGATTTTGAAGAAAAAAGATTTGATCAGGCAAATAAAAATCTTACAAATACAAATCTTTTCGTAAACCGCATAATGGCAGTCATGTTCCCAACAATGATGCTTATAATGAATGGAATAACCATTCTTATAGTTTGGGTAGGAGCTCATCAGATAGCCAATTCAAGCATGCAGGTTGGAGATATGATGGCATTTATGCAATATGCTATGCAAATTATCTTCGCATTCCTAATGATGTCCTTTATGTTCATCATGATTCCAAGGGCTTCAGTAGCAGCACAACGTATAGCAGAAGTACTAGACACAGAGGTTGAAATAAAAGACCCTAAGAATCCAAAGAGTGCAAATAAAAATTTAAAGGGAGTAGTAGAATTTAAGAATGTCTCATTTAGATATCCTGGAGCTGAAGAGGATGTGCTCAAAAATATAAGCTTTAAAGCTTTACCAGGAGAAACTACGGCAATTATCGGATCAACTGGTTCTGGAAAATCTACTTTAGTCAATCTTATTCTCCGTCTCTATGATGTTACTGAGGGACAAGTACTAGTTGATGGAGTTGATGTAAGAGAGATTACTCAAAATGAACTTAGAGATAAAATTGGTTATGTTCCTCAAAAAAGTTCCCTATTTAGCGGTACTATTGAGTCTAATCTTAAATATGCCAATGAAAATGCCTCAGAAGCAGATTTAAAAGAAGCTGCTGATATTGCCCAAGCTATGGAGTTCATAAAAGAAAAAACCGATGGGTTCAAAACAAAAATATCTCAAGGAGGAACTAACTTATCAGGTGGACAAAAACAAAGATTATCTATTGCTCGTGCCCTTGTAAAAAAACCTGAAATATTTATTTTTGATGACAGCTTCTCAGCTCTAGATTTTAAGACTGCTGCAGCCCTTAGAAAAGCATTGAAGGAAAAGGCAAAGTCAAGTACTATCATCTTGATTGCACAACGTATTTCAACTGTGATGAATGCTGAACAGATTATAGTTCTAGATGAAGGTAGAATAGTAGGAAAAGGTAAGCATAAAGAACTCATGGAAAGTTGCAAAACCTATCAAGAAATTGCATTGTCACAGCTGTCCAAGGAGGAATTAGCATGAGTGAAAAAAATAGAATAAATAATCGCCGTGGTATGGGCATAGGGCGTAGAGGTCATGGTCCTCGAGGTATGATGGGTAGTGTAGAAAAAGCCAAAGACTTTAAGGGTACCATGAAAAAATTAATGGAACATTTAAAGGTTTATAAATATTCCATAATTGTTGTCTTAATATTTGCAATTGCAAGTGCTACCTTTAACATCGTTGGTCCTAAGATTTTAGGAAAAGCTACTACTAAGCTTTTTGAAGGTGTTATGGCCAAAATTGCAGGTACTGGAAATATAGATTTTAATTATATAGGCAGAATAATCTTTATCCTTATAGGGTTATATTTATTAAGTGCTTTGTTTGGATATATTCAAGGATGGATTATGTCTGGTATTGCAATGAATGTAAGTTATAATTTAAGAAAAAGTATATCAGAAAAAATAAATCGTTTACCACTAAAGTATTTTGATAAAACAACTCATGGAGAGGTTTTGTCCCGTGTTACTAATGACGTAGATACTCTAAGTCAGACACTTAATCAAAGCTTGAGTCAGATTATAACATCAATAACAACAGTTATAGGTGTATTTATTATGATGCTGAGTATAAGCTGGAAAATGACTCTAGCTGTTCTTGGAGTAATCCCCATATCAATCATGCTTATAGCATTTATCATTAAGCGTTCACAAAAATTCTTTAAACAGCAGCAAGACTACTTAGGTAATTTAAGTGGACATGTAGAAGAAATGTATGGTGGACATATTGTTGTAAAAGCATTTAACGGTGAAAAGAAAAGCATTGAAAAATTTAATGTTCTAAATAATAGACTTTATGGAGCAGCATGGAAGGCTCAATTTTTAACCAGTATCATGATGCCTCTTATGAACTTTGTAGGAAACCTTGGATATGTAGTAGTAAGTATTATGGGTGGATATCTAGCAGCCAAGAGAGTTATTGAGGTTGGAGATGTGCAAGCTTTTATACAATATGTTCGTCAGTTCACCCAACCAATATCGCGAATAGCTAATATTTCTAATATTCTTCAACAAATGGCTGCTTCAGCTGAACGGGTTTTCGAATTCTTAGAGGAAGAAGAGGAAGTACCAGAAACCTCAACACCAGTAAAACTACAAGAGGTCAAAGGACAGGTTGAATTTAAGAATGTACGATTTGGATATAACCCTGGAAATATAGTAATTAATAACTTCTCTGCTTCTATTAAGCCTGGTCAAAAGATTGCCATAGTTGGACCAACTGGAGCAGGAAAAACTACAATAGTCAAACTGTTAATGAGATTTTACGATATAAATGAAGGTTCTATATTGATTGATGGACATGATATAAGAAATTTTACGCGTCATGACTTGCGCTCAATGTTTGGAATGGTTTTACAAGACACATGGCTATATAATGGTAGTATTATGGAGAATATACGATATGGTCGCTTAAATGCAACTGACGAAGAGGTTATAGCTGCTGCAAAAGCAGCCCACGTAGATAGTTTTGTTCATACTTTACCAAATGGATACAATATGATATTAAATGAAGAAGCAACAAATATATCCCAAGGACAAAAACAATTAATTACAATCGCAAGGGCCATACTGGCAGACCCTAAAATTCTTATTTTTGATGAAGCCACCAGTTTAGTAGATACACGAACAGAAGTACAGATTCAAAAAGCAATGAGTAATCTAATGCGAAATAGAACAAGCTTTATTATTGCCCACAGGCTTTCTACTATCAGAGATGCTGACCTGATTTTAGTAATGAATCATGGAGACATTGTAGAACAAGGTACTCATAAAGAGCTTCTTGTCAAGGGCGGTTTCTATGCAAACCTTTATCAAAGTCAGTTCGAAGTGGCTTAAGCTAAC
>NZ_JXLL01000026.1 GCF_001316435.1 Caloranaerobacter sp. TR13 | reverse complement strand
AGGTTCTAGAACCTAGAGAAGTTTTTTATCCCTTAATCAATAAGATTTGAATCATAAAATTCTCTCATTTTGAAAATTTGAAATAAAACTTAAAATAAAGAAATATACTTCCCACAGAAATAGCAATCCAGAATATTATTTTATAAATTAATTTCATTTGAAAAATATCTAGTTTAAATAAAAGAAAGTATGGTAAAGTAACAAATAAAGCTAAAATAGTTAAAAATATATCCTTTTTAATTATAGAATATATTAAAAGAAATATTATTAGTGCTATCCAAACATCCATAAAATCATCCTTTCGATTAAATAAGTGTATAAAAAGGTTAGTTCATAGATTTTAAATATTTATTTAATTTTATTTCCCATATCGAGAGTATCCACGAATAAATCCTCTTGCAAATCTATAGATATCTGTAGCATAAGCAACAGGTCCACCAATTGCTTCTTTAATTCCAGCTTTAACAAGCGCTTTAACTCCAATTTTTGAACTTGCTTTTGAAACTGCTTTTTTAACACCATAGCTAAAACCAAAAGCCTTAAGAACACAAGGGGACGGTTCTCTTGTGTC
>NZ_JXLL01000025.1 GCF_001316435.1 Caloranaerobacter sp. TR13 | reverse complement strand
TATGCACTATTGCTTTTTATTTATTCCTATATAAATTCTTCTTTCATTAACTTGCTTTAATACAATATTTTCTTTCAAATAAAGATATTCTCTATGTAGCTGTAAATTCCTCTATGTTTTACATATTTTTGTAATTATTTGTCGTCAAACTACAAAAAAGCGATATACTATATAAAAAAGTTGTATTTAATTGACATAATCAGAATAAAAAAAGACTAGTTTTAGTCAAAAAAAAGAGGATAGATTAGTAAAAATTACTATCTATCCACATATTTCTATTTAGCTTATTATTTTATTTTAATATCCACTACCTTCAGCCTTTGTGCCTTCTACTATAGCTACAGATGAGCTTGCTCCGATTCTAGTAGCTCCAGCTTCAATCATAGCTTTAGCTGTTTCTAAATCTCTAACTCCACCTGAAGCTTTAACTCCCATTTCTTCTCCAACAGTCTCTCTCATAAGTCTTATATCTTCTACTGTAGCTCCTCCTGTGCTAAATCCAGTTGAAGTCTTAACAAAATCTGCACCAGCTTCCTTAGCTAATTTACAAGCCATAACTTTTTCTTCTTCAGTTAGAAGACATGTTTCTATAATCACTTTAACTATAGCTTTTCCTTTAGCTGCATCTACAACAGCTTTTATATCTTCTCTAACAACATCATATTCTTTGTCTTTAAGTGCACCTATATTAATAACCATATCTAGTTCGTCTGCACCATCTTTTATAGCTTGACTAGCTTCAAATGCTTTTACTTCTTTTGTATTGCTTCCAAGAGGGAAACCAATAACTGATGTTACTTTAACTTCGCTGCCTTCCAAAAGCTCTTTAACATATTTTACATAGTATGGATTAACACATACTGAAGCAAAACCATATTTTCTTGCTTCTTCGCATACTTTTTTTACTTTGTCCTTTGTTGTGTCTGGCTTAAGTATTGTATGGTCTATCATTGATGCTATATTTTTCATTTATATCTACCTCCTATATCATTTGTTATTATATTTTTTGCTACATTTATTATTTTATTAATTCAACCATATCTCCATTCTTAACTCCTGCTGCATTTCCTTCGTCAACATCAACATGCATTTCAAGAGCATACTTAGGACTCACTCTAACTAGTACATTTTCAAATACTAATCCTCTTTCTCCACCAACTCTTACTTTTACTATATCTTTATCCTTAACTCCGAAGTCTTCAGCATCATCTGTATGCATGTGTATATGCCTTGCTGCAGCAATTATTCCTTCTTTTAACTCTACTTCACCTTTAGGTCCAACTAGCTTTGCTCCTGGACTTCCTGCTAAATCTCCTGAATTTCTAACTGGTGGCACTACTCCTAACTTAAATCCATCAGTAAGTGAAATTTCAACTTGAGTAGCTCCTCTTGCAGGTCCTAATACTCTAACTCCTTTTAAAGTACCTTTTGGTCCTACAACATCTATTTTTTCTTCTGCTGCGAATTGTCCAGGTTGTGATAAATCTTTCATTTTAGTTAATTCGTATCCTTCTCCAAACAGCTTTTCAATATGCTCTTTGCTTAAGTGAACATGTCTGTTTGACAATGCTATAGGTAATTCTTTTCTCATAATAATCCTCCTTCTTAACAATAAATCTATTTTTAAACAAAATAATTATCAAAAATAACAGCTTATTTCCTTGGAAATGAAATATACCATTAAAATTATAAATCTTTTATTAGTAAAAATCAAATAAAACACTCATTTTATTCAATATTTTTTGTTTATCTCTCCTATTTATCTTGTATTATAGATTTAAGTGTTTCAAAAAAATCTGGAAAAGAAATGTTTATACTCTCTGTTTCTTGTATATTTGAATCTCCATCTGCACTTAAAGCTGCAATACTTAACGACATAGCTATTCTATGGTCATTATACGTACTAAGATTTGCTGGTTTTAATTTAGAAGGTCCGTTTATTATCATACCATCATCTAATTCTTCAATATTAGCACCCATTTTTTTTAGTTCAGTTACTATCGATTTAATTCTATTGCTTTCTTTAACTTTCAGCTCTTCGGCATTTTTAATAATTGTCGTACCTTTAGCTTGAGTAGCAGCTACTGCAATAATAGGAATTTCGTCAATTAATCTAGGTATCATATTTCCTTTTATTTCTATACCTTTTAATTCTGAATATTCAACTAAAACATCTCCTATTGGCTCATTATTTACATTTCTTACATTTAATATTTTTATTTTTCCTCCCATTTTAATTAGGACATCTAATATACCTGATCTGGTTTCATTTAATCCTACATCTCTTATTAATACTTTAGATCCTTTTAATATTAAGGCTCCAACTATTAAAAAAGCTGCTGATGAAATATCTCCTGGAACATAAACCTCTTTTCCCATAAGTTTATTCCCAGACTTTAAGTATACTTCATTATTATTTGTTATTATATTAGCTCCAAAATATTTAAGCATTCTTTCTGTATGGTCTCTAGATATACTTGGCTGCAAAATCTTCGTATCGCTATTAGCATATAATCCTGCTAAAAGGATACAAGATTTAACCTGTGCACTAGGTATTGGTTGTTTATACTCAATTCCGTTTAGACTTTCTGTCGGCTCAATTCTTAAAGGAGGAAATTTATTAAGTAAACCAGAAATGTTTGCTCTCATCATCCTTAAAGGATTAATTATCCTATCCATAGGTCTTTTTTGTATTGATTCATCACCTGTAATAGCCACTGAAAAATTTTGACCTGCTAAAATTCCACTAATTAATCTTATTGTAGTTCCTGAATTTCCTACATATAAGATGTCTTTTGATTCTTTAAGACCATGTAAGCCTACACCTTCTACAACAACTTCTCCATCAGAAATATGTATATTTACCCCTAATTTTCTAAAACATTCTACTGTTGAAAGACAGTCTTCTCCCATTAAAAAGTTATGTATTACTGTCTTACCCTCTGCAATAGAACCTATCATAATCGCCCTATGAGAAATTGACTTATCTCCAGGAACTTTTATTTCTCCTTTAATTGATAGATTACCACCTTTTACAATCATATAACTACTCCATCCTTTAAACTTCTTTCAATTAATTTTTCATCAACATTATTATATATGTTAACTTTACCTTTTCCAATAGGAAGTACTAATACAACCCTTCCTTTTTCATTTTTTTTATCATGCTTTATAGCACCCATTATTTGCTTTTGCTTAAAATCTGAAAATTTTACTGGATTCACTAATCTACTTAAACTATAAACTATCTCTGTATAATATTTTTCATCAATCAAACCCATTTCTCTACTTATAAAGCTTTCTAACATCATACCTAATATTACTGCCTCACCATGTTTAAAAGTTTTAAAGTTATCCAATATTTCTATACCATGTCCAATTGTATGACCAAAATTTAAGATTTTCCTTAGATTATTTTCTTTCTCATCTTTTTGAACTATAGCTTTTTTTATATTTAAAGATTTCTTCACTATGTTTACAATATAGTTATTTTCTAAATTCAAAATACTATTCAAATTATCGTTTAACCATAAAAAAAAGTCATAATCCATTATTAAACCATATTTGAAAACTTCACCTAAACCACTGATAATCTCTCTTTTGTCTAAAGTTTTAAGTGTTTCTGTATCTATTATTACCCCTTTAGGCTGATAAAACGAGCCTATAATATTTTTGTAATTCTTAAAATTAATCCCTACTTTTCCTCCAACGCTGCTGTCTACTTGTGATAGGAGAGTTGTTGGTATTTGAATAAAATTAATCCCTCTCATAAAGGTTGCAGCAACAAAACCTGCTAAATCTCCTACAACTCCTCCACCAAGACTAAGTATAGTAGTTTTTCTGTCACATCTAGTTTCAAGCATTTTTTTATATACTTTTTTAGCAGTATCTATACTTTTACTTTCTTCTCCAGGCTCTAGGATATAATAACCTATAACTTTTGAGCCAAGTTTTGACAGTAGAATATCTAAATAGTATTTGGCTACATTACAGTCTGTGATAATAAAAACATTATCACTTACTCCACATTCTATTAAAATATTGTCTATATTCTTCAAAAGCCCCTTATCAATATATATATTGTACCCTCTATCCTTTAGGTCTACACTTAATATTTCCATAGTATCACCTACTATTTACATAATCAATATATCTATTATAGTTTTCTTTCACTTCTTCTATACTGTCTCCTCCAAATTTAATCATAATTTCGTTTGCTAATATCCAAGCTAAGATATTCTCAGCTACAATACTGGCAGATGGCACTGCACAAACATCTGACCTTTCTTTTTGGGCTTCAAATTCCTCCTTCGTTTTCATGTCTACACTTCTGAGAGGCTTTCTTAATGTTGGTATTGGTTTCATTGCAGCTCTTACAACAATTGAACTTCCATTTGAAATTCCTCCTTCTATACCACCTGCATTGTTAGAATATCTTTTATATCCATCATCATAGTATATTTCATCATGCACCTGTGAACCAAACAATTCTGCAGCTCTAAAACCAATGCCTATTTCTACACCCTTTATTCCTTGAAGGCTCATCATTCCTTGTGCAATCTTACCATCTAATTTTCTATCCCAATTAACGTGACTACCTAAACCGATAGGAATATTGGTTGCAATAATTTCAAAAACTCCTCCTAAAGTATCACCTACTTTTTTAGCTTTATCTATTTCATTAATCATTTTTTTCTCTAATTCACTGTCTATTACTCTCAAAGGAGAATTATCTGTATTCTTGATTTTATCTATTGAAATGTCATCAGACTCAATCTTAATTTTTCCAATTTGAATAACATGACTATATATTTCGATATCAAATTCCTTCAAAAACTGTTTTGCTATACTGCCTATAGCTACTCTAATTGCAGTTTCTCTAGCACTTGCTCTTTCTAAAATATTTCTTATATCTAAATGATTATATTTAATAGCACCTGCTAAATCAGCATGGCCTGGTCTAGGTCTGGTAATAATTTCATTTTCATCTAAGTTGGTTTCCTCTATACTCATTATACCTTTCCAGTTTTCCCAATCCTTATTTTTAATAAATAATGTTATAGGACTTCCTATAGTTTTACCATTTCTAATGCCTGAAAGTATTTCAACCTTATCTTTTTCAATTTTCATTCTGCCCCCTCTGCCGTAACCCATTTGTCTTCTTCTAAGCTCATTGTTTATAAAATTTATATCTATCTTTAAATTAGCAGGGAATCCTTCAATTATACCGATTAGTCCCTTTCCGTGAGACTCCCCTCCTGTAAGATATCTAAGCATTAAAGATACTCCTTTCTGATTTTGTATCACTAAAAAATAGACCCTTAGGGTCTATTTCAGTTTGCTTTCAACAGATTTAACCTTTCTTTCCATACTAGTTTCTTTATCTCTTCTATCATCAATCTTAATCTGCGTCGAAACCCTTTTTGCACCTTCAGCAAAAGGCACTTCATGCATTTTTCTAATTACATCTAGTATTTTATCTAGGTCCCCTTCTATTATCGTACCCATAGGAGTTAGCATGTATTTCAAATCTTTTTCTTTCTCTAATACAGTATGACATTTAGCAACATAACTACTTAAACTTGTATCTCCTGTACCTAAAGGTACTATAGTAACTTCTACTATAGCCATTCGACACCCTCCTAGTCAAAAAATTTTAACCCTAAATTAAAACCTTTATTCAATATATCTTTTCTTTCCCATATAGAAAAACGATCAGTATCAGAAACTAATAGATTATATTTATACCTAGTATTGATAGCTTTAAAAAATAAATCTATAACAGGGATACATGCATCAAAATGCCCTTCTTTATAAGGGGCCCCGCCTACAGCAATAAACATTCCTATTCTATTTTTATTCACATCAATAGCTGGATTTTTTAAGATAAATTTACTAGACCAATAAACTTGACATCTATCTATCATTATTTTTGTTAAACTACTAACTGTATTAAAATATAAAGGAGAAGCTATAATTATACCGTCACTTTCATTGAATTCACTGTACAATTCGTTCATATCGTCATTTATAAAGCACTTTCCTGTTTTAGAACAATAATCACATCCTACACACAGATTAATACTTAAATCCTTTAGATAAACTTTCCTAATATTAACATTACATTTTTTAATACCTTCCAGTACACTATCTAATAAAGTATCTGTATTCTTATGTTTTCTAGGACTACCCATAACTGCAAGTACCTTTCTCATATATCCTCCAAAAAATCTTTATTGATGTAATTTGTACCAATTGACCTTACTAAAATTTTATATCAATTATGAATTATTGTAAATATCATATGAAGCTATCTTCATTTTTTTCTATTTCAGGTCTAAAAAATATTATAAGATTTCTAATTATTGAAGCTAATCCAAGAGTAAGTAAAAAATAAGATACAATACTGTAATATTTTTGATAGTTAGTAAGCTTACCGAGAAAATATATCATAATACTTAAAAAAATATATTTAGAAGATTTTCCTTTTGATAGTAAATTTTTTCTATATTCTCTAATTTTTTTACTCCTATCTCGCATCCTATTTATTATTATTTTTTCAATTTCTCGTTCTTTAGGATATAATTCTGTTTTTTTAATTAACTCAACAAAGCTATCTTTGTCAAACAAATAAATTCTTATATGTTTTTGTAACTTTGGTAAAAAGTCTTTGGTATCTTCTGTAAAAGTTGATGTTGTTATTATAGCTCCTGATTCTATATCAAGTTTTTTTAAAGATAAGAAAAACTCTTTAACATCCTTTATTGTAACTTTATAATCATCTTCATATTGTAAACATTTAATCCCTATGCTTTTTCCCTTAAAATTGCCTATCATATCAATATCTCTTTGATGTAACATTTTTAAATCTTCTAAACCCACATTTTCTAATACATCATAACAATACTCTATAAATTCATATGGAGTTTTATTTAATAAATCTTTTAAAATTTCTTCTTTAGCAACTACTTCATTAATCCTTTTAATTACTTTATTAAGTTTAAAAGCATTAATTTGATATAATAACAAGTTTACTATTATAAAAAACTGAATAGCAACTACAAAACTAAACAAATAGTCGTTTGTCTTGATATAAAAATATAAAAAGAAACCAAAAGTAATTATAAATCTTAACATAATACCATCTAGAACTATAGCCAAGTATGTCTTTCCTTTTTTCATCTCTTCTAAGTAATATTTTTTTAATCTCTTTTTATTTCTGTAACTGTCTATATGCTTTTTTGTAACTTTCAAAGCATTTGTTATATCCATTCAGATCACCTGCTTTATCAGTTTTTAATAATCATATCCTCTTTCAAAATTTTTATACAAAAAAACATATAGGCTAAACACCTATATGTTTCGACCGTTTTCTGCTTGGCAACAATAAAGCTATTAATAGTAAACCTAAAATTTCTAATAAAAACAATACAAATATTCTATAAGTAATACTGCTAAAAAACTCCAAAGGATACATTTGTATTAAAATATCTGTTTCTGGATTAAGCAGCCACAAATCATTTGAAAATAAAATTTTATGAAAATAAGTAAAATACTTATAAAAATCTGAATATATCAATATGTAAAGCATTCCAACTAAAAATAGTTGTATTGAAGATGTAATAACTAAAATCTTTTTTAACCTATTTTTATCTTTGTAAAATATATATATTAATGAAACTACACTTAGCAATAAGGTCAAATTTCTTGTAACATGTTCTTTTCTAAATAGCTCTCTTACATCTTTGAGATGTAACAATTCTCTTTCTTCAAAGACCTGCTCAATTTTACCTCCTACATCTGTAAAAATAATAATATTTTCTCTTTTACCTTTCAGATAATCTAAAAGCTTTTCTGTAATTAACATTAGGTTCTCTTCGCTTATTCCTGTTACATTTTCTATGTTATATTCTTCATATTTATCTTTAAAAAAACTAATATCAAATGTTACTATTTCTAAATTCATGAGTAGCATAGTTATTGGCAAGCAAACAATACAAATTATTGCAAACAACTTTATATATTTTTCCATAAAATCTCCCTCTGCTATATAAATTTCTTTTTATTGATTCGTGTAAGTAATACATAGAAAAGGGTAAAAATAATCATTGCAATAATAACATATTTATTATAAGTCTTTATTACATTAATAATTATTACCCAATTTTCTTTTAATATTTTCCCTAAAATAATCAATATTGTATGATGAATAATATTAACTATCCCAATTATAAGATAGGTTAATTTTTTATCTGACTCAGAAATTCCAGCTATTAAGACTGTAAATGAATATATACCAGGAATAAACTTGCTTACAAAAATAGCAGCAGGGCCATGCCTATTAAACATGTTTCTTAATTTTAGAAATTTCTTAGTGTCGAATGTAAATTTAACAAATTTTGAATGTAGTATTTTTTCTTTTTCCTTTTCACCAAGTTTATATAACATTAAAGATGATAAAAAAGTTCCAAACCATGCAATAGTTAATATAAAATAAATATTTAAATGTACAAGTTCAGACAAATATCCTTCTATAACCAATACCATATCTCCTGGATATGGTGGGAAAATTATTTGTAAGTATTGTGAAAAAAAGAAAAATAAATAGAGAAATAACTTATTACCACTAACCAATTTATCTATAATATTTAAAATAATACTCTCCATTTCACACCTCTAAAAGTTTTGTAAAATAAGCAAAAAGAAAAGAAAAATTGAAAAACCCGAAAATTCGGGTTTATGCCATAGCTCTTTCTAATTTATCTAAGTGCTGTATAGGGAACATTCTTAATAATTCTTTAAACTGTTCAACAGTAAGTCCTTGAGTTGTTGTATAAATTCTAATTTTTTCATCTAAATCAGCATTCTTAAACCTTCTTTTTATTTCTTCAAAATTTGGTTTTATATCCATATAGACACTCCTTTAACTTTAATCAAGTTTTCAATATTAGTATGTAATTTTTAATATCTAAATATTCAATTGTTATCTATAAGTTTATTACAGTTTAAACTCAGAATAGCTATATTTTACATTATTTTCAATATTTTGTTTGATATGTTTCAATTTTATAGTTATAATAATATTAAAAGGAGGTTTTTAATATGGAAAATAAAATAAGTATTGAATACTGTACTACTTGAGGATATCGTCCTAAGGCAGTTAGCCTTACAGAAAAATTACTTAAGGAACATAAAAATAAAATTAAGTCTATAACATTATTGCCTTCTTCAGGTGGAGTTTTTGAAGTTAAACTTAACGATGAACTAATTTTTTCAAAAAAAGAATTAGGCAGATTTCCTAATGAAGATGAAGTTGAAAGTATAATTAGAGAAAAAGTATAAACTATTATATAAACGGCGAAAGCCGTTTTTTTGTTAAGTAACAATTCATTTTTTACTTACATACCATATATTAGAATATAAATATTTGTGTATATAAGTCAATTAAGGGAGGTTTAGTTTATGCCTAGAAGATATAGATATTATGTACCACCAGTTGAAGTAGTTGATGAAGTCGAAAAGGAAAAAGAAAATGAAAAAGAAAATGAAGAACAAAGACGTGGTCATGGCTATGGTTCTTACTGGTGGATTATTTTATTATTTATACCATTAATATTATCTGGTGGTTTTTTTAGATATTTTAGATATTAATATAAATAATAAAAGGCCCTATAAATATCGGGCCTTTTAAAAATTTACTCATCAATTGAACATTTTTTACAAAAGCCTGTGAAAGTAATCTCACTATCCTCAATTTTAAAATCATATCTTCTCTCAATTTCATTTATTATTTTAATTAATTTAAGTGAAGTATCTACATCAATATAATCTAATACTCTTTTACATTTTAAACAGATAAAATGTGCATGGATACTTTTTCTTGAAAATAGTTTTAGTTCGTATAATTTTGAACTATTGAATGTTACTTCCTCTATTATGTCATTATCCAACAAGATTTTTATATTTCTGTATACTGTTGCAATACCCACAGCTTCTCCTTGTTCAATGAGAAAAGCATGAATATCTGTTGGATGGAAATGCTTATTCGGATTATCTAAAAACAGTTTTATTATTTTTCTCCTTTGCTCAGTTATCCTGTAACCATTTTCCTTTAAAATATTTTCTATATAACTTAATCTTTTGGCTTGCATAAAGTTCTCCTAATGACCACATTCTCCATGATGCTCATGTCTCTCACAAACCTCGTCTGTAGATACTAATGTACCATTAATATAATTTTTTATTACATCTTCAATACTGCCACTAATGCCAACTAAAACATCTATTCCATTTTCGTTAAATAAAGCTTGAGCTGTTTGCCCCATACCACCAGCAACAATAGTGTTAACTCCTTTTTCACTTAAAAACTTTGGTAAAAACCCTGGTCTATGTCCTGGATTAGGAACAAAAATTCTATTTTTTACTTCATTGTTTTGAATATCAACTAATTCAAATCCTTCACAATGGCCAAAATGTTGCGATACATAATTACCATCAACAGCTAACGCAATTCTCATTATTCTACCTCCTTAATCTTTTCATTTATTATGTTCCATATTTTTCTAATTTCTTTACCAGCAATACTTTCCTCGAATAGTACTACTGGCTTACTTTTCTTTATTGCTTTACTAACAAAATGATCAAAAGGTACTTTACCAACAACTTCAAAATTATTTTCATTACAAAAATCTTCAATTTCTTTTGTTTTTTCCAGGTTAATATCAAATTTATTTATAACCACATAAGCTTTCATATGAAAATAGTCTACTAAACTTAATACTCTCATTAAGTCCTCTAATCCCGACTGTGTTGGTTCAGTTATAACTACAGCCATATTACAACCTGTAAGTGAAGATATCACAACACATCCAATACCTGGAGAACCATCAATTATGACTAACTCTGGTTTATCCTTGTCACTTATAAGTGACTGTCTTACCTTAGTAACCACTTTACCTGCACCATCAGCGCCAATCCTTAACTGAGCATACGAAAATTTTCCACCTTCAATAGAGCTTGTAATAACATCTCCTGTTTCATCATCAACTAATTTAATTGCTTCATTAGGACATACTTCAACACAAGCTCCACATCCCTCGCATTTTATATCATTTATCTCAAAATTTTCTTTTATTGCATCAAATCTACATATACTTCTACACTTGCCACACTCAATACATTTTTCTTTATCAATGTAAGCTATTTTACCTCCAATATATAATTCTCTTTTTATTGGAGTATTATTTAAAATAAGATTAAGATTTGGAGCTTCCACATCGCAATCAGCTACATCTCTATTCTTAGCAAGATATGCAAATGAAGAAGTAAGAGTAGTCTTACCTGTACCTCCTTTTCCACTAATTACAATTATCTGCTTCATTTATGAAACCTCCATTATTTTAGAAAAAATATTTTCAAAAACTTCTACAAAGCTTTTATCTTCAAGTAATTCTCCCTTAGAATACTTTTGGGCAATACTCCTATCAAATGGTATTTTCTCAATTATATCTATTCCCTGTTTTTCACAAAATTCTTCAATAATATAGTCATTTTCATCAGATTTATTAATAACTACACCAAATGGTACTCCTAATTGTCGTATAACATTAGCTGCAATCTCTAAATCATGTAATCCAAACTTAGTTGGTTCAGTAACTAAAATCCCATAATCAGACCCTTCAACTGAATGCACAACACTGCATGAACTACCAGGTGGAGAATCTATAATATTTATATAATCAGGAGTTATTAGTTTTTTTAAATTCTTTAAAATTGGTATGCCCATAGGTTCTCCTATGTTAAGAACTCCTCTAACTGCTTTAAGATTATTAGTATAACCTATTTCAATTTTACCGATTTCTCTCTCGGTTTCAGTAATTGCATTTACTGGACATACTAAGCTACATAGTCCACAACTATGACATATTTTTTCAAAAACTAAAACACCATTTTTAGTAACTGCTAAAGCATTAAAATTACATTTTTTTGCACATAAACCACATTGTGTACAAGAAGATTCATCAATTTGTGAAACTTTAACTTTTACCTCAAAAGTATTTTTTATTTCAGGTTTTAAAAATATGAAGCCATTAGGCTCTTCTACATCAAAATCTAAATACTGAGCCTTTTTTCCTTTCTTACTTAAATAATAAGCTAAATTAGTAGCTACTGTAGTTTTTCCAGTACCACCTTTCCCACTTAGTACAGATATTTTCATTTTACCTTCCCCACCTGTTCTGTAATCCAAAGTGTGATTTTTTAGGTTCTTTTATTTCATTCAATTTATCTTGTTTTAAAAGTTCCAAATTAGCCTTAATTGTATCTGCCTGACCTTCATAAATAGTTATTTTAGTACTTGTAAGTATTTTCATTGAATTAGGTCCAATATTTCTAGTTATAACAATATCTGCTCCTTCATCTACAACTAAATTAGCTGCTGAAACACCAGCACCATGTTCTGATACGAAACCCTCATTTTCAACTACCTTGAACTCATTTGTTTCTGTATCTACTATGATAAAGTATTTGCATCTTCCAAAACGTGGATCTAGCTGACTATCCAAGCTTTTACCTTCACTACTAAAACACACCTTCATAGTTCATTCCTCCTACATTTTTTCTAAAATTTTTGTACCTAAACTTGCAAATTCTTCTAATTCATGATTGAACAATTCTATTCTTCCTTCATCGCATAATTGTGTAAATCCTGAATTTATAGGTAATTTTGCAATTAAATCTAATCCCATTTCTTTTGCTACTTGTTCAGATTTACTCTTACCAAATACTTCTATTTTTTTACCACAATCAGGGCATACAGCATAACTCATATTCTCAACAATACCTAAAATAGGAACATTCATCATCTTACTCATGTGAATTGATTTTTCAACTATAAGGTTAACTAAGTCTTGTGGTGATGTAACAACAACGATATAATCAACAGGCATAGACTGCATAACAGTAAGTGTTACATCAGAAGTTCCAGGTGGTAGGTCAATTATTAAGTAATCTAACTCTCCCCAGTTAGTTTCATCATAAAATTGTTTAACTGTTCCAGAAATTAATGGTCCTCTCCAAATAACAGGTTTATTTTCTTCTTCTAATAATAAATTTAGTGACATAACTTTTATCCCTGTTTTTGTTTCAACTGGTTTTAGTTTTTTATCTATTATCTGAGCTCTTACTTTATTTAAACCGAAGATCTTTGGTATACTTGGTCCAGTAATGTCAGCGTCCATTATCCCGACCTTATATCCTTCTCTATTAAGATTTACTGCTAGTAAGCTTGATACAAAGGATTTACCAACACCACCTTTGCCACTCATTACTGCAATTATTTTGTTAATATTATTTTCCATTTGATAACCTCCTCTATCACTTTTGTTTATGGCATATGCTATTTATATTATACATTTTTTATGTGCATTTGCCAATAATTATATGTACTTTTTTCTATTTTTAAACACAAAAAAGAGGGGATATTCCCCTCAGACTATTGACAAACTTACTTTTCAAATATCTATAAAAATAAAAGCGAATACTTAAAAGATTTTAGTTTTTTCTTTCGCATGAGCGTTATTTTCATA
>NZ_JXLL01000024.1 GCF_001316435.1 Caloranaerobacter sp. TR13 | reverse complement strand
TGGTCGGGGTGGAGGGACTCGAACCCCCGGCCCCATGGTCCCAAACCACGTGCGCTACCAAACTGCGCCACACCCCGTTAACTTGTCACGAATGTTATTTTAAAACATATTGAGTTAACTTGCAATACTGTTAACAACTAATTAATTAAAATTATATTAGAAATTCTAATTAATTCTTAGTTTTTCTTTATAATTCATAGGAAATTATAATAAAATCTTATAAGAATAAAATCTTCGATTTAAATAAATTATTAGAAATGTTTTGCTTTTATCTATGAACGTAAATTTTGTTTAAAACTATAGTCACATTATATAATATTATTCTGTAGCCCACTGTAATTACATTATATAACATTATTCTGTAGCCCACATTTAAATGTGGGCTACAGCTCAGCGAGTATAAATATACTCCTAATGAAAAGACAGATAACTAATGTAGAATCGAAAAAAATATTTCTATTTTCTTATTGATGCTATATAATTTATATAGTTGGGTGCTGGGTACTAGGTACTGGGTGCTGGATTGAGGGAACAGGGGACAGGGGACAGGGGACAGGGAATAGGGAATAATGTAGAAAAAAACAGTTGTCTTTCGGTGCTCGCAGTTCGTCGTTCGAAATACAAACGGCGAACTACAAATGAGAGTTCGAAAAACAAGAAACTAAAAGCGAATAGTGAACGATGAATAACGAATAATGAACGGGGTGATGTATATGTTAGTGCAAACTTTAAAAGTTTTGAAGGATGAACTTATTGTAATGCTTGTTGCTGCTGCGCCTATTTTTGAATTAAGAGGAGCTATACCACTCGGAATAGCAATGGGATTTACCCCTTTACATAGTACAGTATTAAGTATTATAGGTAATTTAATACCTGTACCTTTTTTGCTTAAGTTATTAAATCCTTTATTCGATTATTTTGGAAGGACAAAGATGTTTGGTAAAATTGTTAACTGGATTAAGCAAAGGACTTTAAAAAGAAGTAAAAAAGTTGAGAAATACAGTGTCTTAGGATTATTTCTTTTAGTAGCAATACCATTACCATCTACTGGTGCTTGGACTGGATGTGTAGCAGCAACTTTATTTAATATAGATTTCAAATATTCTTTTCCAGCAATTGTGGCAGGTGTATTTACAGCTGGATTAATAGTTTTTATTTTAAGTAGTCAAGTTATTAGCTTCTTGTAGATAATTGGGGACTAGGTGCTAGATATAAAAAAGAAGACAGGGAACAGAGGACAGGGGACGGGGAACAGGGGATAGAAATAAGGGAACAGAGAATAGGGGACAGGGATAAAAAATTCAAAATAGAAAATGTAAAATTAGATTATAGTCGATGGTCAGTAGTTGATAGACTAAAAACTGTTGACCAAAAAATGAATATAGAAAGACCAATAATAGAATTTGTAGCAGAGAATTAATTCTCTGCTACTTATGAATAGTTAACATCAAATGACGAATTTTGAATATAAATGACAAAAAAATTGTTGACTTAGTTTGTAAGCTATGATATTATACTTTGAGGACAATTTAATAAAAATCTTGATACCTTATCAAGAGTGGTGGAGGGAATGGGCCCTGTGAAACCCGGCAACCGGTAATTAAAGTTACACGGTGCTAAGTCCCACAGAATGTAGATTCTGAAAGATGAGGTTATATCAGAAAATTACCTCTTCCTTTTGGAAGGGGATTTTTTTATATGAACATAAAAAACTAACAATTGCTAATAATAACCATATAAACTCTATCTATACTTAATGTTGAATTTAATATTTAACATTTAAAATTTAAAATTAAAAATTCATTTAGCATGGGAGGTATGAAGATGAGAAAATGGTTATTTACTTCAGAATCAGTTACTGAAGGACATCCTGATAAAATCTGTGACCAAATTTCAGATGCAGTGCTTGACGCTATATTAAAATCTGACCCAGAAGCAAGAGTAGCATGTGAAACATCAGTTACTACAGGTTTAGTTTTAGTATCAGGAGAGATTACAACTAAGTGTTACGTAGATATACCAAAAATCGTAAGAAAGACTATAGAAGATATTGGCTATACTAGAGCTAAGTATGGTTTTGACTGCGATACTTGTGCAGTTTTAACTTCTATTGATGAGCAGTCTCCTGATATTGCTATGGGAGTTAATGAAGCATTAGAACACAGAGAAGAAACAAATGATGAACTTGACTTAATTGGTGCTGGAGACCAAGGTATAATGTTTGGTTTTGCTTGCAATGAAACACCAGAACTTATGCCACTTCCAATATCATTAGCACACAAATTAGCAAGAAGATTATCAGAAGTTAGAAAGAATGGTACTTTAGATTACTTAAGACCAGATGGTAAAACTCAAGTTACAGTTGAATATCATGATGATAAACCTGTAAGAATAGATGCAATAGTTATTTCTACTCAACACAGCCCAGAGATAGATTTAAAAACTATTGAAAGAGATTTAAGGGAACATGTAATAAGAAAAGTTATACCAAGTAAATACTTAGATAGTGAGACAAAATACTATATCAACCCAACTGGTAGATTCGTAATAGGTGGACCTCAAGGAGATGCTGGTTTAACAGGAAGAAAGATTATTGTTGATACTTATGGTGGATATGCTCGTCATGGTGGTGGAGCATTCTCAGGAAAGGATCCTACTAAAGTTGATAGATCAGCTGCATATGCTGCGAGATATGTTGCAAAAAATATAGTTGCTGCTGGATTAGCAGATAAATGTGAAGTTCAACTTGCATATGCTATAGGTGTTGCTCATCCAGTTTCAATACTTGTAGATACATTTGGAACAGGTAAGATAGAAGAAAGCAAAATTGAAGAATTAGTTAAGAAACATTTTGACTTAAGACCTGCAGCTATTATAAGAGATTTAGACTTAAGAAGACCGATTTATAGACAAGTAGCTGCATACGGACATTTTGGAAGAACAGATCTAGATTTACCATGGGAGAAGACAGACAAGGCTGATATATTAAGAAAAGAAGGTTTAGGTGAATAATATTTTAAATATCCTTGACATATAACCTTGTTCATAGTAAAATGATTGAAAGACAAAGTATCTTTAACCTAGTCCAGAGAGGCTAGGAAGGTATGAAATAGTGATGTTTGTGTATATATAGCATGACTTTAATTTGTTGTGCCTATATGAATATAAATGTGCTTATAACCTTCCTCGTCTCGATGAGGAAGGTTTTTTGTTACCTTTAATATAGTCCAGTGAGGCTAAAAAGGAGGAGATAAAATGTTAAAAGGAAGACATTTAATTGAACCAAACGATTTTACTATTAATGAGCTAGATGAAATATTTGCTCTAGCAGAAGACATAATTAAAAAACCAGATGCTTATTCAGACATTTGTAGAGGGAAGTTATTAGCAACACTTTTCTATGAACCTTCTACAAGAACTAAATTCAGCTTTGAAGCAGCGATGCTGAGATTAGGTGGAAATGTAATCGGCTTTTCAGAGGCAAAATCAACTTCGGTATCAAAGGGAGAAAGTATTGCAGATACTATTAGAACTATCGGATGTTATGCAGATATAGCTGTAATGAGACATCCTAAAGAAGGTGCTCCAAAACTTGCTTCAAAATATTCAAACATTCCAGTCATAAATGCAGGTGATGGAGGACATCAGCATCCAACCCAAACTCTTACCGATCTTCTTACTATTAAACATCTCAAAAAAAGCATTTCTAATCATACAATAGGACTTTGTGGCGATTTAAAATTCGGTAGGACAGTGCATTCTCTTGTAAAAGCATTATCCAGATACGAAAATATAAAGTTTATTTTTATATCCCCACCTGAATTACAAATTCCCCAATATATCAAGGACGAATTAAAAGGGCATGAATATTATGAAACTTCTAATCTAGAAGATGTGATAGGTAAATTAGATATATTGTATATGACTAGAGTTCAGCGAGAAAGATTTATCAGCGAAGAAGAATATTTAAGACTAAAGGATAGTTACATTCTTACATTAGAAAAATTAAAAAGTGCAAAAAAGGATATGATAATAATGCATCCGCTTCCAAGAGTGAACGAAATAGCTATGGAAGTAGATAATGACGTAAGAGCTGTATATTTCAAGCAGGCTAAGTTTGGAATGTTCGTGAGAATGGCACTACTTATAAAATTATTGGGGGTTGAGATGTATGCTTAATATAGATGCGATAAAAAAAGGTATAGTAATAGACCATATAAAAGCTGGATGTGGATATAAGATATTTAAAGAATTAGGGCTTCACAAAGCAGATTATACAGTAGCTTTAATTAAAAACGTATCATCTAACAAACTTGGGAAGAAGGATTTAATAAAGATAGAAAATGAAATAGATTTAGATTTAACAATTTTAGGATTAATAGATCCAGATATAACAATAAACATAATAGAAGATGAGAAGATAAAAGAGAAAATAAAATTAAGTTTACCAAAGACAGTAAAGGGAATACTAAAATGTAAGAATCCTAGATGTGTAACAACTATTGAAAAAATCGAAGATGTTGAGTTTACTTTGGTAGATGAAAATACAAAAGAATATAAGTGTGAATACTGCGATGCTAAAACTTCTCTGTAGGTGATAAAAATGAATATTCTTATCAACAATGTAAAGATAGTTGATGCAAAAAGAGCTTTCCATGGTTCTATATTAATAGAGAACGGGTTTATTAAAAGGATGTTTAAGGCAGATGAAGATGTAAATATATCAAATGACACTGAAATAATAGAGGGTAAAGGTCTTGTACTTTTACCCTCATTTGTAGACATGCACTGCCACCTAAGAGATCCAGGTTATCTATATAAGGAAGATTTAGAAAGTGGTCAGAAAGCGGCGTTAAAGGGTGGATATACTACACTTTGCACTATGGCAAATACAAAACCTGTTTGTGATAATACTTTAGTCTTAGAGTATATACTCGATAAGAGCAAAAAATTAGATTTATGCGATATTATACAGGTTTCTGCTTTAACTAGAAATCTAGAAGGAAAAGAATTCGTTAACTTTGAAGAGATGTTAAGACATACAAGATTGTTTTCGGATGATGGAAATACTATTTTTAACGAAGAAGTAATGAAAAAGGCTTTAATACTTTCAAATAAGCTAAATTTTAGAGTACTAACTCACTGTCAGCCAGAATTTGAGATTGTAAAAAGAGATTTAGGTCTTTTAAAAGAAGTAGGAGGCAATCTTCATATATGCCATATAAGTCTTGAAAAGACCTTAGGCTTAATTAAAGAATTTAAGGATACAAATCTCAAATTTACCTGCGAGGTAACACCACATCATATATTTGGATACGAAGTAGATTATAGAGTAAATCCTAGTTTTAGAAAAAAAGAAGATGTAAAAAGCTTAATAGAAGGTATAAAACAGGGGTATATTGATGTCATTGCTACAGACCATGCACCGCATAGTCTGGAGGATAAACAAAATGGAGCTCCTGGAATTTCTTTAATAGAAGTGGCGTTTTCTATGGTGTATAAGGTGTTTCATGAAAATGGTATTTCACTAAACAAACTATCTGAGCTTATGTCTTACAATCCTGCTAGAATATTAAACCTAAACTGTGGACTTATAGAGGAAGGTTATGAGGCTAATTTAGTGTTAGTAGATTTAGATGAAGAATATCAAATAGATACAGATAATTTTATATCTAAGGGTAAAAACAATCCATTTAATGGAGAAAAAGTTTTAGGGAAGGTGAAGATGACTTTTAAGAGAGGGAGCGTTAAGTATGATAATAGATAAATTATATGAAGAGGTTTTGAAAAATGGGCCGGTTTGTGTTGGATTAGATACTAGAATTGAATATTTGCCTGAATATTTGTTAAGCAGTACTAAAACACTTGAAGAAAAAATATTTGAATTTAATAGAAAGATAATAGATGCTACCTATGATTTAGTGGCATGCTATAAGGTGCAGATTGCATGCTATGAGACTTTTGGTATAGAAGGGTTAAAGGCATACAGTAGGACACTTAAATATATAAGAGAAAAGGGAAAAGTAGTAATAGCGGATATTAAGAGGGGAGATATACTATCTACTGCCCAAATGTATGCAAAAGCACATTTTGAAGGGGATTTTGAAGCTGATTTCATTACAGTGAACCCATATATGGGGTTAGATGCAATAAGTCCATATTTTAAGTACCTTAGTACAGGTGAAAAAGGACTTTTTGTACTGATAAGGACTTCTAATAAAAGCTCGAAGGATTTTCAAGAGCTAGAGGTAAACGCTAAACCTCTTTACTTGAAGGTAGCTGAAAATGTGCAGAAATGGGGAGAAAATTTTATTGGAAAGAGCGGTTTTAGTTTGATAGGTGGAGTTGTAGGACTTACCTTTCCTAAAGAGTTTTTAGAGATAAAAAAGTTAAGCGGCAATATGTTTTTCTTAATACCTGGTTATGGAGCGCAGGGAGGTACTGGAGAAGATTTAAAAGAGATTTTTAGAGAAAAGATGTGCGGAGTAGTAAATTCATCAAGGGGGATAATTAAAGCTCATAAAGGCATTGATGAAGGGAAGAGCTTCAATGAATTTGCCAGAAAACAGGTTATAAAGATGAAGGAGGATATTTTAAGTTGGCAAGAGTAATTTCGAATGAGCGTATTCGGCAGGACATATTCGTTCTAAGGGTAGAAGGAAAGTTTGAAGGTAAAATGAGCCAGTTCTACATGGTAAGAGCATGGGGCAAATTTCCTGTACTTTCGAGACCTTTAAGTATTCATGATATAGGTGAAGATTATATTGAGTTTCTATATAGAGTGCAAGGACAGGGGACTAATATTTTGAGTAAGTTAAAACCATCAGATGAAATAAGCTTAGAAGGTCCTTATGGCAACGGGTTTCCTTTAGTTAAAGGTAAAATAGCACTGGTTGGTGGTGGAATAGGTATAGCTCCATTATATTTGACAGCAAAAAAGTTAAGTGAAAATAAAGGTGTAGACTTGCTTGATATATACATGGGTTTTAGAAACGAGGCTATCTTAAAGGAAAAGTACGAGAAATTCGCAGACAATATCTATATTAATGTGGATGGATTTATAACTGATGAAATAGATATTAAAAAATATGACTATATATTTACTTGCGGACCTGAAATTATGATGAAAAAGATTGTTGATACGGCGAAAGAGTATCATACTAAAGTGTATGTTTCAATCGAAAAGAGAATGGCATGTGGAGTTGGAGCGTGTTTAGTATGTACTTGTAAGACTAAATCAGGGAATAAGAGAACTTGTAAGGACGGGCCTGTTTTTCTTGGAGAGGATGTGGTATTTGATGTGTAATCTTAAAGTTAAATTTAAAGAGGTTGAATTTAAAAATCCTATAATAATGGCTTCTGGAACTTTTGGTTTTGGTAGGGAATATGGTGAAATTTATGATATAGAAAAGTTAGGCGGAATATGTACTAAAGGATTGACTTTAAACAAAAGGGAAGGGAATGACGGAATAAGAATTTGGGAGACTCCTTCAGGAATCATGAATAGCGTTGGGCTTCAAAACCCTGGAGTGATGGGATTTATTGAAAGTGAACTAGATTTTTTGAGAAAACTAGATTTAGTTACTATAGTGAATATTGGTGGTAAATCGTTAGATGAATATATTGAAGCTGTTTCAATAATTTCTAAGGAAGATGTGGATATGATTGAACTGAACATATCATGTCCAAACGTTAAGGAAGGTGGAATGGCTTTTGGAATAAAAGAAGAAAGCGCAAGAAAGACTGTAAGAGAGATTAGAAAAGTTACTAGATTACCTTTAATAGTAAAGCTCTCTCCAAATGCAGAGGATATTGTAAGAATAGCTAAAGTATGTGAAGAAGAAGGAGCAGATGGAATATCGCTTGTTAATACATTTAAGGCAATGGCTATAGATATAAGAAAAAGAAAGCCGGTGTTTAAAAATGTTTATGCTGGACTTTCAGGGCCTGCAATAAAACCTATAGCTTTAAGGATGGTACATGAGGTCTGTAAAAACGTATCGATACCTGTTATGGGGATGGGGGGAATTACAGACTGGAAAGATGCGATTGAGTTTATTATGGCTGGTGCTACTTGCATACAAATTGGAACGGCAAATTTCATGAATCCAAAAGTAGGTATAGAAATACTTGAAGGAATCGAGAGATTTATGAAAGAAGAAGGAATAAAGTCTATAGAGGAGATTAGGGGAATTATTTAGGTACTAGGTACTGGAATTAGAGAACAGGGAATAGAGAACAGGGGGCAGGGAACTGTCGCCTGTACCTTGGTAACTGTACCCTAGTAGTGGAGAATTAATTCTCCGCTACTATTCTGGAAACTGACAACTTTATTCATCCTGTTCTCTGTTCTCTGGCAACTGGTAACTGATAAAAATGGGAGGCTTGCGTATGGAAGAGAAAAAAATAATTGAGATTTTAAAAGAGTGTGATGCGTTATTAGAAGGACATTTCTTATTATCATCAGGTAAACATAGTGATAAATATGTTCAATGTGCCAAAGTTTTAAGATATCCAAACTTTGCTGAAAAGGTTTTGAAGGTGGTAGTAGATAAAGTGAAGAATTTGGAGATAGATAAAGTTGTAGGGCCTGCAATGGGTGGGGTAATAGTTTCATACGAAATAGGCAGACAGTTAGGTAAAGAAGCAATTTTTACAGAAAGAAAAGATGGTGTAATGCAGCTAAGAAGAGGTTTTGAGATAAATAAAGGAGATAAAATATTAATAACAGAAGATGTTGTAACTACCGGAAAGTCTAGCTTGGAAGTAAAAGATATAATTGAAGAATTTGGTGGAGAAGTTATTGGAATAGCTTGTATAGTAGATAGGAGAGAGAATAATATAGATTTAGGACTGCCTATTTTTAGTGCAGTAAAATTAGATATAAAAACTTATGATAAAAAGGAATGTCCTCTTTGCATGAAGGACTTACCTATTGAAAAACCGGGAAGCAGAGAAAAAGTAACATTATAAGCTTAAATTCATATCATAATAATATACCCCATAAAAAGAGGGTGATTATTATGATAATGTTTATAATTACTATAATAGTATACGTATTTTTTGTTTATGGAGTGGTTGTATTTATAAAGAACTTATATGTAGACTATGTTTGTAGATATGTGGATAAAAGAAATACAACTATCAAGGTGCTTGTGGAGAATGAAGCTGATGTAGGATACTTATTAGATACTCTAAAGGACGATTTTGACCGTATTATATTTGTTTTAAAAGAAGAAAACGATGAAATAATAAAAGCAATTGAAGCAATTTCAAAAGACTATAATGTGGATTATGAAGTACTTGTTAATATTGAGAATATAGAGGAAGTCACAGATTGACTTTCTCTTTTTCTTTTTTGCCTTGCCTTTTGTCACCTGTTCCCTGTTCTCTATCGTCTATTTTTAGTTCAACTCGTTCAATGAAAATGAACTAGTCATAAATTTTAAAATTAGCAGCATCAAGATACTATATATTTGCCGGTAAGAAAGATGGGGCGCCCCTCTAAATTGGAGGGAGCTTATGTATAATGAAATAAATAATTTGCTTGATGCTGCTCAAAAAGGAGATATAGCAGCGAAGGAAATACTACTATTTAAACTAAAGCCAATAGTATTATCCTCTATTAAAAGGTATTTTAACAAGGCAGATTTATATGATGATTTAATTCAAGAGGGATACGAAATAATCTTAAGAGCTTTAAAAGATTACGATAAGGATAAAGGAGTACATTTTTTAGGGTATGTAAAGGCGATGCTTAAGTTCCATTATTTAAATAATAGCAGGAAGAATAAAGAATATATTTCATTAAATCAAATGATAAGTTCAAAAGATGATAGTTTAGAACTTATTGACTTAATTGCTGATGAAAACTTATTGCAAGATGAAGTTATTATAAAAAATGAAGAAACATTAAACTTATTAAAAGCTTTAGATAAGCTTACTAAAAGACAAAAAGAGGTAATTACTATGTATTATATTCAAGATGTTTCTTTAAAGGAGATAAGTAAGAGACTTAATATAAGCTATAGGACTGCTGTAAATATCAAAACCTCTGCGATAAAGAAATTAAGAAAATTCATAGTAAATTTTTAGCCTTTCTTCTATATAAGGAGTAGAAGGGAGGTGAGAGGATGGCAGTGAACGCAGTAACTAAGGATTCAAAAATTAAACTAAATTTAGATGGTGGAATAGACCAGAATGGTAAGCAGATAGTAAAATCTAAAACTTATTCTAAGGTTAAAGGTGCTGCAACAAATGAAGATGTTTACTCAGTAGCAATAGCTTTAACAGGTTTACAGAAGTTGCCTGTAGTGTCTATAAGGAGAATTGATGAAGTTGAGTTAGTAGAAAGTATCTAGGGGATTTAATTTATTCTAACAAGAAGGAGGTGTGGTGATGGCGAATAGTAGATTAGAGATGATTTTTAAAAATCAGTTAGATAAGAGGACAACTATTTCTATTGATAATCCAAGAGATGATTTAACAGATATGGAAGTATCTACTGCTATGAATGAGATAATACTTAAAAATATTTTTAATTCTTCAGGTGGAGACCTTGTAGCTATAGCAGGCGCTAGAATAGTTACTACAAACGTTCAAGAGTTAAATATAGCTTAGATGACATGACACAGGGGGACGGTTCTCCACACAGGGGGACGGTTCTCCTGTGTCATTTCTAGTTACCAGTTCTCTGCTACCTATTCCCTGTCCCCTGTTCTCTGTCTTCTGTCCCTTAATCCAAGTACCCAGTATCCAGTATCAAGTACCCAGTACCTAGTACTTATTTCAAAGGAGGTGTAATATGGAAGATTTGTATGCTCAAATTGCTAATCTTGGTTTTCCAATAGCAGTTTCCATATATCTATTAGTTAGAATAGAGGGTAAACTAGATAGATTAACCGAGAGCATAAATGAGCTTGCAAAAGCTATAATTTCAATTAAATGACACAAAGAGACGGTTCTGTTGTTTTCTTTTGGACACACTAGAACCGTTCCTCTGTGTCATTCGCCACTTACTATATCTGCACTAAAACCTATGGTAGTACTGCATGTATTACTAACTATTCTTCTTATTGAAAAGTGAAGAGTATCTTTAGAATTCCTCCCGTTATATTCACTAGCGACTTCACCTCTATCAATATATCCATCATATTGACTAGTAACCGAACCAAAATAATGAATATGAGGAGTAAGATCAAAATAGTTTATTGTAACACCATCAAAGAACACAAAACAATTACTAATTTAAAGACTTCACAAGCTCTAATATTATCTTATCATTTACTACCGGAGAATAAATAGCAGTTGGTAATATTGTAAACTTGTTTTTATTATTTATCTCATAGTACAAAAATGGTCGTAAAGAAATAAATTTAGGATTATTATCATTAACTCCACTAACAAATTCAAACTGAAATACCTTTGTTTCTCCTGGTTCTACATATGGTTCTTCATCTAAGTATTCTGTCATATTGAAATCTTTACCTATCTTTGTTATCGTTTTAACCGGTATTTTTAACTGAAAATCTAGATTTTTAATATATATTTTCTCTTGAGTATTATTTAATATCTCTACTCTATACCAATCAAAATATCCGCTAATAAAAGTTTTCTTACCTAAATCCAAGTCTTTAGGCTTAAATCCTTTTTTTATATCAATAACCCATTTCCCTATGTCATATATTTTTTGCTGGTTATTAGAGTCTATCATCCTTAACTTGTTAATAATATATCTCCCTGGTTTCATTTTTGGCAATCTTAATCCAAGAGTATATAATGAATACTTTTCCCCCTTTGGCCCTGGGAAATAGTTTGCAGAAGTTACAGTAATCTCTCCTTTATCTGAAATTAAAATATACTTCTTATATGATTGTTCGTTTTCTTGTGCTATTGAATGAACTTGAATTATTGACAATTGTATATATGGTTCTTCTCCCTCAAAATATCCGTGATATGAATCCCATTTCATAAAATACACACCATCTGCAGGCCAATTATCATTAATACCTTCTTCTACTTGATTTTTATCGCTAATATCACAACCAATAGTAAAAGTAATAACCAACAAAAAAATAAAAAGGATGTTTAACAGCCTAAAATTACTCAAAGCGCTCACCACCTTTAATTTAAAGTAAGGCCTAAGAACAAAGCTAGCTTTTCAAACACATGAAAGGCCGGCTCTCTTTCTTTATATTCTTTTATAATCTTATTTGAAAGCCATAATCTCAATTAAATGATACAAAGGGATGGTTTTGTTGTTTTTTTTGGACACACTAGAACCGTCCCTCTGTATTTTCTATAGATTCTTAAAATTTTATAATTTAATAAACAAAGTTTAATGTACTTCTTTATTTGACTTAAATCTTATTTCAATACATGGATATTTAGAATCATATAAATTAAATGTTTTTACATTAAAAAATTTAGATGGTTCTTTTAAATTAATTTTAATGTAACTATTATTAAATTTCTCATGAAATTCTATAGAGTTAAAGTAATAATTTCCTTTAAGATTTTCTAATTTTTGTTTATATAATTTACTATTTATTTTTGTATTCTTAAAGCAAATAATAAGTTGATTAGTTTCTTTATTATAATCTATTTCTGTAGGTGGTACATCTAAAAAATCTGCATAAAATATAGATTCAAAACCTTCTTGCGGTTCAAACACAATTTGTATTCCATTTAAAGTAGTTTCTATTTCAGCAATAACTTCATTCACTTTACTTCCAAGAAAAACCCTTTTATTAATTGGGAAATCTATATCTTTATACTCTGCAATAAAATCATAGTTACAATTAATATTTTCAGTACTTCTTATGCAATGTATTTCAAATGGTACAGTCCTTAAAGTGCTTTCTGAATGTTTTCCATTTGCTAATAACACTATATAATTTTCATTTATTACTTTATACGATTCAATAAAGTAAGCATTGGTAGGTAAAATATCTCTATCTCCTGATTTTAAATTAATAAATTCAAATCTATTTGCTAAAGTAGGGATTTGACTTTCAACTAAAATATAATCTGTGTTATTTCTTTTAATTTTAGTTAAATTGACTATTTTCCAGTCTGAAGCATCATATTCTTTTTTTATTTCTTCTATTGTTAATAAATTCTTATCGTTATCTTGTATGTTATTAGCTTTTTTATCGTTATTTATTGTACAGCCTGAAATTAGAAATAAAGACATAATAATTGCAAATAGTTTAATTTTCATAATAAAATCCCCTTTCGAAAAACTTGCAAAACAAACAGAAATTAAATTTTTTCAATTTACTATGTAATTTTTTGCTTTCTTTCTTTACTAAATTCTATAGCACTTTCTAGCTGTTTAAGGGCTTTTTCTTCTTCTCTAATTTTTAAATAATATTTATAGAACTCAAATAGTGTTGTTGGTAATTTATCTAAAACTTGGACTTGTCTTACTATTTTCAATATAACTTAGCTGTGTTTTTAAAACATAGTATTCTCTAGTTTTCTTAATGACATGTTTTTCTCTTTTCCTAACTTTCTTATCTTTTCTCCTAACGTTAGTATTTCCATACTTATCTCTCCTATTTGCACTTAGTTCCATTTATTGACTATCATATTTAACTTTATTGTAATACAATTTCTATTATTTGTAAATAATGTTTATTTAGTGCTTTTGTACTATTGTTTGCTATTTAAG
>NZ_JXLL01000023.1 GCF_001316435.1 Caloranaerobacter sp. TR13 | reverse complement strand
GCCTTTGCCATTTCTCTTCCTCCTTTATAATTTTTAAATATTTACTATCGTATTATTTATTTCCTAAAACCTTCTCCGCAACACTGTTTGGAGCTGGTTCGTAATGACTAAATTGCATAACGTAAGTTCCACGGCCTTGTGTTTTTGAACGTAAGTCTGTTGCATAACCAAACATCTCAGCTAGTGGAACATATCCTCTTATTACTTGTGCTCCACTTCTTGATTCCATACCTTCAACTCTACCTCTTCTTGAGTTGATGTCACCCATTACATCTCCCATGTATTCTTCAGGTACAACAACTTCAACTTTCATTATTGGCTCAAGAAGTACAGGATTTCCTTTCTTCATACCTTCTTTAAACGCCATTGAACCAGCAATCTTGAATGCCATTTCTGAAGAGTCTACTTCGTGGTATGAACCATCATATAATGTAACTTTTATATCTAATACAGGATATCCACCAAGAATACCATTTAACATAGCTTCTTGAATACCTGCATCAACCGCTGGGATGTATTCTTTTGGTATAGCACCACCAACAATTTGGTTAACAAACTCGTAACCTGTTCCTCTTTCTTTTGGTTCCATCTTAATCTTAACGTGTCCGTATTGTCCACGTCCACCAGATTGTCTTACAAACTTACCTTCTACATCAACTGCTTTAGTAATTGTTTCTTTGTAAGCAACTTGTGGTTTACCTACATTAGCTTCAACTTTGAACTCTCTTAAAAGTCTATCTACTATAATCTCTAAGTGAAGCTCTCCCATACCTGAGATTATAGTCTGTCCTGTCTCCTGGTCAGTATATGTTCTAAATGTTGGATCTTCTTCTGCAAGTTTTGCTAAAGCTATACCCATTTTTTCTTGACCAGCTTTAGTTTTTGGTTCTATAGCAACAGAAATAACAGGCTCTGGGAACTCCATTGATTCTAATACTATTGGAGCATTTTCATCACATAAAGTATCTCCAGTAATTGTTGATTTCAAACCAACTGCTGCTGCTATATCTCCAGCATAAACCTCAGTTATTTCTTCTCTCTTATTTGCATGCATCTGTAAGATACGGCCTATTCTTTCTTTTTTACCTTTAGTTGAATTTAATACATATGAACCTGATCTAAGTACTCCAGAATAAACTCTGAAGAACGCCAACTTACCAACATATGGGTCAGCCATTATCTTGAAAGCTAAAGCTGAGAATGGCTCATCATCTGAAGCTTTTCTTTCTATTTCTTCATCGCTATTAGGTTTCATACCTCTAACTGCTGGTAAGTCTATTGGTGATGGTAAATAATCTACTACTGCATCTAATAGCATCTGTACACCTTTGTTTTTATAAGCTGAACCACAAAGTACAGGAACTATATCAACATTTATAGTTGCTTTTCTTATAGCATCTATTATTTCTTGAGTAGTTAATTCTTCACCTTCAAGATATTTCATCATTAGTTCTTCATCTTGTTCTGCTATAGCTTCTAATAGTTTTTCTCTATATTCTTCAGCTAAATCTCTTATTTCATCTGGAATATCTGTAACTTCTATTTCTTTACCTAAGTCATCTTTGTAGATTCTTGCATTCATGTTTACAAGGTCTACTATACCAACAAAAGTATCTTCTTTTCCTATTGGAAGCTGAATTGGCACTGCATTAGCTCCTAATCTGTCTTTCATCATTTCAACAGCTCTATAAAAGTCAGCTCCCATTATGTCCATTTTGTTTACAAAAGCTATACGTGGTACATTGTATTTGTCTGCTTGACGCCATACAGTTTCTGATTGAGGTTCAACCCCACCTTTAGCACAGAAAACTGCAACAGCACCATCTAATACACGAAGTGATCTTTCAACTTCAACAGTAAAATCCACGTGTCCTGGCGTATCTATGATGTTAATTCTGTGATCTCTCCAAAAGCATGTTGTAGCAGCAGAAGTTATTGTAATCCCTCTCTCCTGCTCCTGCTCCATCCAGTCCATTTGTGAAGCACCTTCATGTGTTTCACCTATTCTATGAATTCTACCTGTGTAGAATAATATTCTCTCTGTAGTAGTAGTTTTACCAGCATCTATATGTGCCATTATTCCAATGTTACGTGTTTTCTCTATTGGAATCTGTCTAGCCACAGTACTCCTCCTTTCTGCTGCATAATATGCTCTAATCATTATATTTTCCTAAATCGCTAATATTAAACGCCTTTTATCCAAATTACCATCTATAGTGTGCAAACGCCTTATTAGCCTCTGCCATCTTATGAGTATCTTCTCTTTTCTTAACACTTGCACCTACATTGTTAGCAGCGTCCATAATTTCTTTAGCTAATCTTTCCTTCATTGTTCTTTCTCCACGCTGTCTTGAATAGTTAACTAACCATCTTATTCCTAATGTTTGTCTTCTATCAGGTTTAACCTCTACTGGAACTTGGTAAGTAGCACCACCAACACGTCTTGCTTTAACTTCTAGTAAAGGCATAACATTTTCTAGAGCTTTTCTGAAAACTTCTAATGGATCTTGACCTGTTTTTTCTTTAATATAGTCAAATGCTCCATAAACTATTTTCTGAGCAACTCCCTTTTTGCCATCTAACATGATTTGGTTTATAAGTTTAGTAACAACCTTATCTCTGTAAATTGGATCTTCCATAACTTCTCTCTTTGGAATACGTCCTCTTCTTGGCACTGTACTTCCCTCCTTAACAATTAAATTTAATTCATAGGTACTCGACAACAGAAAATTGCCGTAGTGCTCAAAAATGCCTCTATATAAAAGGGACACTTAACCCTATAAAGAGTTAAGGCCTCTGCATTTTAGCACATGTTCGACAATCTACTTTTTAGGTCTCTTAGTACCGTATTTTGATCTACCTTGTTTTCTGTTCTCCACACCAGCTGTATCTAAAGTACCTCTGATTATATGATATCTAACACCAGGTAAGTCTTTTACCCTACCACCTCTTATAAGAACAACACTGTGCTCTTGTAGGTTGTGTCCAATACCTGGAATATATGCAGTAACTTCGTAACCATTAGTAAGCCTTACCCTTGCAATTTTTCTTAACGCTGAGTTAGGCTTCTTAGGAGTTACAGTTTTTACTGCAGTACAAACTCCTCTTTTTTGTGGTGAACTCATATTAATAGGCTTCTTTTTTAATGAGTTGAATCCTACTTGTAAGTGTGGAGCTTTTGATTTTTTTGTAACTTTCTTTCTTCCATCTCTTACTAATTGGTTAATTGTTGGCATACAGGCACCTCCTTCCAAATTGTTACATTATTCTTTTAGTATCGCAGCTGAAGCTGCCTTTAACTCAATTCCGCAGGCAATACCTAATTCCTTCATGCTATCTACATACACTATTTCAATAGACTTCTCTTCACACATTTTAATCAAATCGTCAACAACATGACGATCAGCATCTTTAGCTATAAATACTGTCTTAGCCTTATCATTAACAACTGCTCTCTTAGCCTGCTTTGTACCTACAACCTTTTTAGCTTCTTTTAAAATTGATAACATAATAGTCTCCTCCTTTTTAAAATACCTAGAAGACTATACGGTATACACCGTATAATCTTCCTAGATATTCAAAAAGTCAACTATATAATTTGACACACTAATATATTTTAACACCAGTTAAGATTACTGTCAACAATTTATAATGTATTAGATTCTTCTTCTATTTTATCAATTTCTACTTCATCAACTTTCTTGTTTATTGCTATGCTTTTATATCTTCTCATTCCTGTTCCAGCTGGTATCAATTTACCAATTATAACATTTTCTTTTAAGCCTAGTAAATTGTCCTTTTTACCTTTAATAGCTGCTTCAGTTAATACTCTAGTTGTTTCTTGGAAAGAAGCTGCTGATAAGAAAGATTCAGTAGCTAATGAAGCCTTTGTAATTCCTAGAAGCACTCTTCTAGCAACAGCTGGTCTTCCTCCAAGTTCAACAACTCGTTTGTTTTCATCTTCGAATTCAAATATACTAACAAGACCTCCTGGTAGTAAGTTAGTATCTCCTGAATCTTCTACTTTTACTTTGTTCATCATCTGTCTTACAATTACTTCGATATGTTTATCGTTGATATCAACACCTTGCATTCTGTAAACCCTTTGCACTTCTTTAACTAAATATGTTTGTACTCCAACTACACCTTTTATCTTTAATATATCATGTGGATTAACTGAACCTTCAGTAATTTCATCCCCTGCTTCAATGTAAGCACCTTGTTTTACTTTTATTCTTGAACCATAAGGAATAGTGTAAACTTTTGATTCTCCACCTTCAGTAGTTATTATTACTTCTTTTTTCTTTCTTGTTTGATTTATTGAAACAACACCTGAAACTTCTGATATTATTGCAAGTCCTTTAGGTTTTCTAGCTTCAAATAATTCTTCTACCCTTGGCAAACCTTGTGTAATATCGGCACCAGCAACTCCACCAGTATGGAAAGTACGCATTGTAAGCTGTGTACCTGGCTCACCGATTGATTGTGCTGCAATGATTCCTATTGCTTCCCCTACATTTACTAATTCACCAGTTGCAAGGTTTCTACCATAACATTTAGCACATACGCCATGTCTAGTCTTACATGTTAATACAGACCTTACTTTAACTTTTTCTATTCCAGCTTCAACTATTCTATCAGCCTTATTCTCATCGATAAGCTCTCCAGCTTTAACAATAACCTCATTTGTTTCAGGATGTATAATATCTTCAATTGCAAACCTTCCTACAATTCTATCCCATAGCTCCTCAATTACTTCGTTGCCATCTTTAAATGCTGATACTACTATACCTTGATCTGCTTTGCAGTCATCTTCTCTTACTATTACATCTTGACTTACGTCAACTAGCCTTCTAGTTAGATATCCTGAGTCTGCTGTTCTTAATGCTGTATCTGCAAGACCTTTTCTAGAACCGTGTGTTGAAATAAAGAATTCAAGAACTGATAAACCTTCCCTAAAGTTTGATTTAATAGGAACTTCAACCGTTCTACCTGAAGCATTTGCCATAAGTCCCCTCATACCTGCTAGCTGTCTTATCTGGTTCTTACTACCTCTCGCTCCTGAATGGGACATTATGAATAAACTGTTTAACCTATCTAAGTTATTCATTAATGCTTCAGTTACTTTTTCTGTAGTTCTATTCCAAACTTCAATTACCTTTTCATATCTTTCTTCATCTGAAGCTAATCCTCTTCTATATGCTTTTTCATACTTATCTACAAGCTCTTCAGCTTCAGATAATAATTTTTCTTTTTCTTCAGGTATAATTATATCGCTCACACTAATTGTAATAGCTCCAACTGTTGAGAAATGGAATCCAGTTGCTTTTATGTGGTCTAACACAATCGATGTTATTGTGTTACCATGCTTTCTAAAACATCTATCAATAATTTTTCCTAACATTTTCTTATCTACTAAAGTATCTATTTCTAATGAATATTTATCTTTTGTTCTATCAACAAAACCTAAATCTTGCGGAATATGTTCATTAAATATGAATCTACCTACTGTGCTCTCAACTAATTTGCCTTTGTCATTTTCATCTAACTTTCTACGTACTTTTACTTTAGCATGTAGACCAACTACTCCGTTTTGATATGCCATTAACATTTCTTCGTAATCTTTAAATACCATTCCTTCTCCTTTTTCTCCAGGAATCTCAATAGTTAAATAATAACTACCAAGAACCATGTCCTGAGTTGGAGTTGTAATAGGTCTACCATCTTTAGGAGCCAAGATATTGTTAGTTGACATCATCAAATATCTAGACTCAGCCTGTGCTTCAGCTGACAATGGCACGTGTACTGCCATTTGGTCCCCATCGAAGTCGGCATTGTATGCAGTACATACTAATGGATGCAACTTGATAGCTTTACCTTCAACAAGCACTGGTTCAAAAGCTTGAATACCTAACCTGTGAAGTGTTGGAGCACGGTTTAACAGTACAGGATGTTCTTTTATAACTGACTCTAGTACATCCCAAACTACTGGTTTAACTTTTTCAACCATCCTCTTTGCACTCTTAATATTGTGTGCATGACCTTCTTCAACTAGTTTTCTCATAACAAATGGTTTAAATAATTCTAAAGCCATTTGCTTTGGAAGACCACATTGATAAAACTTAAGCTCTGGACCAACTACGATAACTGAACGACCTGAATAGTCAACCCTCTTACCAAGCAAGTTCTGTCTAAATCTACCTTGTTTTCCTTTTAACATATCAGATAGTGATTTTAGAGGCCTGTTTCCAGGTCCAGTTACAGGTCTACCTCTTCTACCATTATCAATTAACGCATCTACAGCTTCTTGAAGCATCCTCTTTTCATTTCTTACTATAATATCTGGTGCTCCAAGATCTAACAGTCTCTTAAGTCTGTTATTTCTATTTATTACCCTTCTATAAAGGTCATTTAAGTCTGAAGTTGCAAACCTACCACCATCAAGCTGAACCATAGGTCTTAAATCAGGTGGTATAACAGGTATTACATCTAATATCATCCATTCAGGTTTATTTCCTGACTGTCTGAATGCCTCAATAACTTCAAGTCTTCTAATTATTCTAATTTTCTTTTGACCAGAGCTCTCTTTTAGTTCTTTTCTTAGCTCCATTGCTTCTTTATCTAAGTCAATCTTCTTTAATAGCTCTTTTATAGATTCGGCACCCATTCCAGCCTTAAACTTATTACCATACTTCTCTAAAGCTTCTCTATACTCTTTTTCACTAAGTAATTGCTTCTCTGACAGCGGAGTATCACCTGGGTCTATAACTACATAAGAAGCAAAGTATAAAACTTTCTCTAAAGCTCTAGGTGACATATCAAGAATTAATCCCATCCTACTAGGAATACCTTTAAAGTACCAAATATGGGATACAGGAGCAGCTAATTCAATGTGCCCCATTCTCTCCCTTCTTACTTTAGACTTTGTTACTTCAACACCACATCTATCACATATTACACCTTTATATCTTACACGTTTATATTTACCACAGTGACATTCCCAATCTTTAGTAGGACCGAATATCTTTTCACAAAAAAGTCCTTCTTTTTCAGGCTTTAAAGTTCTATAGTTTATAGTTTCAGGTTTTTTTACTTCACCTCTAGACCACTGTCTTATTTTCTCTGGAGAAGCTAAACTAATTTTTATTGAATCAAAATTATTTAATTCGAACAAGGAGGCCTCTCTCCCTTCTATCTAAAAATGGGTTTTTATCTATATTAACTTCAATTACTTTTCTTCACTTTTTTCTTCAACATAAACTTCAGTTGAATCTAAACTTAAATTAATATCGCTCACTTCATCATCTATAGATTCCTTAATCTCAATTTCATCATCTTGATCTGATAATACTTTAACATCTAATGCTAAACTTTGTAGTTCTTTTATTAATACTTTGAAAGATTCTGGAACACCAGGTTCTGGTATATTCTCACCTTTAACTATTGCTTCATAAGTTTTAACACGCCCAACTACATCGTCAGATTTTACTGTTAATATTTCTTGAAGTGTATGAGCTGCACCATATGCTTCTAATGCCCAAACCTCCATCTCTCCAAATCTCTGTCCTCCGAATTGCGCCTTACCACCTAGAGGTTGTTGTGTAACTAATGAATATGGTCCTGTTGACCTTGCATGAATCTTATCATCAACCAAGTGGTGTAGTTTAAGCATATACATGTATCCTACTGTAACAGGATTATCAAATGGATCTCCTGATCTACCATCTCTTAGAACAATCTTACCTGTACGTGGTAATCCTGCTTTTTCTAAAGCTTCTTCTATATCTTCCTCTGTTGCCCCATCAAATACAGGTGTAGCAACATGCCAACCTAATGCTTTAGCTGCTAAACCTAAATGAACTTCAAGTACCTGACCGATGTTCATACGTGAAGGCACCCCTAGTGGATTAAGTACAACGTCTAATGGAGTACCATCTGGCATAAATGGCATATCTTCTTCTGGTAATATTCTAGAAATAACACCTTTATTACCGTGTCTACCACACATCTTATCTCCTACTGATATCTTACGCTTTGTAGCAATATATACTCTTACCAATTGATTTACACCTGGTGGTAATTCATCACCGTTCTCTCTTGTAAACACTTTGACATCAACTATTATTCCTGATTCACCATGTGGTACTCTTAAAGATGTATCTCTTACTTCTCTAGCCTTTTCACCAAATATCGCTCTTAACAATCTCTCTTCAGCAGTAAGCTCTGTTTCTCCTTTAGGTGTTACCTTTCCAACTAATATATCGCCAGCTTCAACTTCTGCACCTATTCTTATTATACCTCTTTCATCTAAATCTTTTAGTGAATCTTCTCCAACATTCGGGATATCTCTAGTTATCTCTTCTGGTCCTAGTTTTGTATCTCTAGCCTCTGCTTCATATTCTTCAATATGAATTGAAGTCAATACATCTTCCTTAACTAGTTTTTCATTTAGTAATATTGCGTCCTCGTAGTTATAACCTTCCCATGTCATAAAGCCTATAAGCAAGTTTCTACCTAAAGCAATCTCTCCTAGATCAGTTGATGGTCCGTCTGCTATTACTTGACCTTTTCTTATTCTTTCACCTTTTTTAACTATTGGTCTTTGATTTATACAAGTACCCTGATTTGAACGTTTAAATTTCAACAATTTATAAGTATCTAAAATTCCGTCTGAATCTCTTTTTACTACTATCTCAGTTGCACTAACTCTTGTAACAACCCCATCATTTTTAGCAACAACAGCTACTCCAGAATCTTTAGCTGCCTTATGCTCCATACCTGTACCTATAATAGGTGCTTCAGGTTTTACTAGAGGCACTGCTTGACGCTGCATGTTGGCACCCATAAGCGCTCTGTTTGCGTCGTCATTCTCTAAGAATGGTATCATTGCAGTAGCTACTGATACAATTTGCTTAGGTGATACGTCCATATAATCTACTTCTTCTCTTGGTACTACGTCTATTACTCCTTTTTTACCTCTCGCTACTACCCTTTTATTTATAAATCTGCCTTCTTCATCTAAAGGTTCATTAGCCTGTGCTATTACGTACTTATCTTCAAGATCAGCGGTTAAATATTCAACTTCATCAGTTACTACGCCTCTTTCTTTATCTACCTTTCTATATGGAGACTCAATAAATCCATACTCATTAATTCTAGCATAAGTTGCTAAAGAAGTAATAAGACCTATGTTTGGACCTTCTGGAGTCTCAATAGGACACATTCTACCATAGTGTGAATGATGAACGTCCCTTACTTCAAAGCCTGCTCTATCTCTGCTAAGACCTCCAGGTCCTAAAGCAGACATTCTTCTTTTATGAGTTAACTCTGAAAGTGGATTTGTCTGATCCATGAATTGAGAAAGCTGACTGCTACCAAAAAATTCTTTTATTGCAGCTGCAACAGGTCTTATATTAATAAGCTGTTGTGGCGTTGCAACATCAATATCTTGGATAGTCATTCTTTCTCTAACTACCCTTTCCATTCTTGATAAACCAATTCTAAATTGATTTTGCAACAGCTCTCCAACTGAACGAAGTCTTCTATTTCCTAAATGGTCGATATCGTCAGTTTCACCTATACCAAAGAATAAATTAAATTCATAATTAATAGTAGCTATTATGTCAGGAATAATAATATGTTTTGGACTCAATTCTTTTACATTCTCATTTATAGCTTCTTTTAATTGCTCTGGGTCTTCATATTTCTCAATAAGTTCTTTCATTACAGGATAATATACTTTTTCCTTAACTTTTAAATCTTCTATCGGGAAAGGAAGATCAAAAGCCTTTATATCAACAAAATGATTTCCTATAACTCTAACTACTTTATTCTCATCTGTTAAAACATCAACAGACTTAATTCCAGCATTTTCAATTTCTAAAGCTTTTTGTCTGGATATCTTTTCTCCCTTTTCAACTAAAATTTCTCCTGTATTTTCATCAACTATATCATTAGCCGCTCTATAGTTTACAATTCTCTCTCTTAATGCTAATTTTTTATTAATCTTATATCTACCAACTTTAGCAAAATCATATCTTCTTGGGTCAAAAAATAGCGAATTCAAAAGTGACTTAGCACTTTCTACATTAGGTGTTTCACCCGGTCTCAACCTCTTATAAATTTCTAAAAGTGCTTCGTCTTGAGTTTTTGTATTGTCCTTCTCCAAAGTTTTCTCAAGCTGTAAACTTGGACCAAACAATTCTATTATATCTGCATTAGTTCCACATCCTAATGCTTTTATAAGTACAGTAACTGGTACTTTTCTCGTTCTATCTACTCTAACAAATACAATATCGTTAGAATCACTTTCGTACTCTAACCATGCCCCTCTATTTGGAATCACAGTTGCTGAGTACAGTCTTTTTCCTGTTTTATCAATTTGCTGTGAATAGTAAACACCTGGTGATCTTACTAACTGGCTAACTATAACCCTTTCTGCACCATTAATGATAAAAGTTCCCTTTTCTGTCATCAAAGGGAAATCTCCCATAAATACTTCCTGTTCTTTAACTTCTCCTGTTTCCTTATTTATTAATCTAACTTTAACCTTTAAAGGTGCTGCATATGTAACATCTCTTTCTTTACACTCTTCTACGTCATATTTTGGTTCTCCTGAAATATTATAGTCTACAAACTCTAGAATTAAGTTGCCTGTATAGTCTTCGATTGGTGAAATATCTTCGAAAACTTCTTTTAGTCCTTCTTCTAAAAACCACTCATAGGACTTCTTTTGTACTTCAATTAAATCTGGTAATTCTAAAACTTCATCAATTTTTGAATAACTCATTCTGGTTCTCTTGCCAACTGAAACAGGATGTACCATTAATTATTCACCCCTTATTAAAAACTAAAGGCGCAACATGCCCCTATTATTGACTTTTTTTGGTAAACAACAAAAGACATACCCGTAATAATATTCCCAAAAAAAACGGGATTTATTCATTTATCCTTCTAAAACTCCACTATAATGCATTTTATAATACTATCATAACGATTTGTAGATGTCAAGGGGATTTTATATGCAAAAAAATACTCCGGTATATACCGGAGTATTTTAAATCTACTATTTTATTTCTACGCTAGCTCCTGCTTCTTCTAATTTAGCTTTTAATTGCTCAGCTTCTTCTTTTGATACTCCTTCTTTTAATGGTTTTGGAGCATTGTCAACTAATTCTTTAGCTTCTTTTAATCCTAATCCAGTTAACTCTCTAACTACTTTGATTACTTTGATTTTTTGGCTTCCAGCACTTGATAATATTACATCAAATTCAGTTTTTTCTTCTTGAGCTGCTTGAGCTGCTCCTCCCATTGGCATAGCTGCCATAGCTACTGGAGCTTGTGCACTTACTCCAAACTCTTCTTCTAATGCTTTTACTAACTCTGATAATTCTAATACTGTTAAACCTTTAACTTCTTCAATTAACTTAGTCACTTTTTCACTTGCCATTTATTATCCCTCCATTATTTTTTCTTTTTTTCATTTTGAATTTTAAATTAAGCTTCTTGTTTTTCTTTTATAGCATTTAAAGCATATACTAGCTTTCTAATAGTACCTTGAAGAACATTAGCAAATCCAGCAATAGGACCATTTAATCCACCAAGTACTTGTGCTATTAATACTTCTCTTGATGGTAAGTTTGCTAATTCTTTAACTCTATTTACATCAATAACTTCTCCATCTACTACACCTGCTTTGATTTCTAGTTTATCGTGTTGTTTTGCAAACTCATTTGTTACTTTTGCAGCTGAAACTGGATCATCATAACTAAAAGCTATTGCGCTAGGTCCTGTTAAGTAGTTGTTGAACTCTTCTAAACCTGCATCCTTAAATGCAAATCTCATCAAAGTATTTTTATAAACCTTGTATTCTACTCCAGCTTCTCTGTATTTCTTTCTTAATTCATTAACTTCTTCAACATTTAGCCCTCTATAGTCAACTAATACAACTGCTTGGGCTCTGTCAATCTTATCTTTAATTTCTTGAACTATCTGCTTTTTTTGTTCAATCTTAGTACTCATCCAGGTCCACCTCCTTATTGCGGAAACTTAGGCACAATTAAAGCCTCTCCGTAGACACAGAGAGGCTATTGTTTCCTATACTTAAAAACAACCTCGGTAGGCAATTTTAAACTCCTAAGAGTACCTACTGTCTACGGTTAAAATATTAATTTATCTATATCATCATAACAATATAATTTTATCAGCAAAATAATATCTTGTCAACTATTTTTTAGTCCATTAATTTTTGTGAATTTATTTTTATTCCTGGACCCATTGTACTTGAAACAGCAACGCTTCTTAAATATCTTCCTTTAGCTGCAGATGGTTTAGCTTTAATAATAGCTTCCATAACAGTCTTGAAGTTTTCTAATAATTTTTCTGTGCCAAAAGAAACTTTTCCAATTGGAACATGAACAATAGAAGTTTTATCTACTCTATACTCAACTTTACCAGCTTTAATATCTTTAACTGCTTTTGCAACATCAAATGTTACTGTACCTGATTTTGGATTTGGCATAAGTCCTTTTGGTCCTAGTATTCTACCAAGTCTACCTACCATACCCATCATATCAGGAGTTGCAACTACAACATCAAAATCAAACCAGTTTTCATTTTGAATTTTATTGATGTATTCTTCAGCTCCTACATAATCTGCTCCTGCATTTTCAGCTTCTTTAGCTTTTTCACCTTTAGCAAAAACTAAAACTTTTCTTGTTTTACCAGTACCATGTGGTAAAACAACAGCTCCTCTAACTTGTTGATCAGCATGTCTTGGGTCTACTCCCAATTTAATTGATAATTCAACTGTTTCATCAAATTTAGCTTTAGCTGTTTTTTGAACAAGCTCAATCGCTTCTTCTGGATCATATAATTTTTGTCTATCAATTAGTTTTAGACTTTCTTGATATTTTTTTCCTCTTTTTGGCATAATCCTAACCTCCTTTGTGGTATTAACGGTCTAACAAGTACCTCCCACTTGTCGACTATTCCTCAACAACAATTCCCATACTTCTTGCAGTACCGGCTACCATGCTCATAGCTGACTCTAAGCTGTCAGTATTTAAGTCTGGCATCTTAATTTCTGCAATTTCTCTTATCTTATCTTTTGATATCTTAGCAACTTTATTTTTATTTGGTTCCCCGGAGCCTTTTTCTATTCCTAATGCTTTCTTTAGTAATACAGCTACCGGAGGAGTTTTTGTTATGAAGCTAAATGATCTATCTTGGTAAATTGTAATCACAACTGGAATAATCATACCAGGCTGATCAGCAGTTTTTGCATTAAATTCTTTACAGAATCCCATGATGTTAACACCATGTGGTCCTAATGCAGTACCTACTGGTGGAGCCGGAGTTGCTTTACCAGCTGGGATTTGTAATTTAACTACAGCCATAACCTTTTTTGCCATTACTATTACACCTCCTTGTTAAATTGTGGTTATGCGGGTTATTCCCTCCCACATTGACACTAAATATCTATTACAAAGCTAATTTAGCTTAATTAACATACCTAAACTTGATTATAATGCATCTACTTGTTCAAAATCAAGTTCAACTAAAGTTTCTCTACCAAACATTGATATATATGCTTTTAATTTTCGTCTTTCTAAATTTATACTATCAACAGTTCCAATAAAGTTCTCAAATGGCCCTGCTATTACTTTAATAGTATCGCCAACATTGATTCCTATCTGTGGTAAAGGCTCTTGTACGCCCATCATCTTAATTTCTTCATCAGTTAATGGGACAGGCTTAGAGCCAGGTCCAACGAACCCTGTAACTCCCCTCGTATTTCTAACTAAATACCATGATTCGTCATTCATTATCATTTTTATAATAACATACCCTGGGAACATCTTTCTCTCTTTTACTTTTTTCTTACCATTTTTAACTTCTATATGCTCCTCAGTAGGTACTCTCACTTCTAGTATTACATCTTGCATACCTCTATTTTCCACTAGCTTCTCAATATTAGCTTTTACTTTATTCTCATGACCTGAATAAGTATGAACTACATACCATTTAGCTTTATCAGACTTATCTGTCATAACCCTCGGGGACCTATTAAAAGGTCCTTCCCTCCTTTATCCTTATTTAACCTAGTATAAGTTTTAGTAATTGATGTGCTGTTGTATCAAGAAGCCAAACTAATAAAGCCATCAATGCACAGCTAACTAGAACAACAGTTGTATAGTTAACAAGCTGTTTCTTATTAGGCCAACTTACTTTTTTCAACTCAGCTTTAACGCCTTTAAAAAACCCCCCGATTTTTTTAGCGCCTTTATCAGCACTTGTTTGAGCAGCCATCCACTTCACACCCTTACCTGTTTTTTTATAATCCATAGGAAATTATATTCCTTATTAAATCGCAGATAATTTTGAATACAATTTCCATTTACGGATATAACAAAATCTTACTTAAATTTATTTAAGAACGAAGATTTTGTTCTTCATAGAAAACTATGAACATATTATTTAATGCAAATTAATAATCAATATCTAAAATTAAGTAATACAAACTTTCTTTAATTATTACACTAAAACTACTTAGTCTCTTTATGAATTGTATGAGTTTTACAGAATTTGCAATACTTTTTCATTTCTATTCTGTCAGGATTGTTTTTCTTATTCTTAGTTGTGCTGTAATTTCTTTGTTTGCATTCTGTACAAGCTAATGTAATGTTTACTCTCACTATCAACACCTCCTAGTCTACAGTAAATATATATATGAATTGAATCACTTCTTCTATTCGGGCACACCTACCCAATGTTAAACTATATCACTAATATAAACTATCATAATTTGTAAGTTATGTCAATATCAAAATCTTTTATTTGAAATTGATTGTGTCACTTAATATATCCACTGATATTATTTCCTTACGCAGCTTTTTATAATCCATATCAAATATTTATATTTTGCATTTTTCTTTAAAAAAGACTAGGCCCAAAGGACCTAGCCTTTCATTATTCAATAATTTGAGTAACAACAC
>NZ_JXLL01000022.1 GCF_001316435.1 Caloranaerobacter sp. TR13 | reverse complement strand
ACCTAGTACCCAGTACCAAGTACCTATATTCATATCTACTTGACACAAACATATGTTCGATATATAATTTTGATATGAAAGGGGTGGGGAAAAATGGTTAATGTTGAAAAATTATTAAATGATGAAATTATGGCTATAATCCCTATATATATTGATATGTACGGGAATTGTACTAAGGTGATAACTTTGAAAACACAAGAAGATTACATCTTTAAGAGTATAAAAACTGTACTTAAAAATATAGCTAAATTTTATACTCTTGATTTGATGGCATCAAGAGAATACTATGGTAAAATGATAGGAATTTCTAACATAGTTCCTATTCCATTTGATAGTGAAAATATTTTTATACCATTAAAGGTTAGAAAGCCTATATTTAAAAATGATGGGTCGTTTGGATATTTTAATTTGAAGTTTATTAACGATATAAAAGAAGAAAAGAATGAGGTATATATAATACTCAAAGGAAATGTCAAAGTAAGAATTAATCAAACTTTAAAGACAGCATATAAACATGTAAGACATGGCGAAATAGTAAAAAGAGTATATGATAAAAAAACATATGGTTTAATTAAAGAAAGCAGCCACGATTTTTATAATGAATACAATAAGCCAGCGACTAAAGGAGATATAGTTTTTTTGGTAAACCAGTTGATGGATATTTTAAAAAAGCTACACGAACGACGAAACACTATACACCAATAATAGGCAAATGATATAATTAATTTAAAATACAAATCGGAGGGCAAAATTTTGATTACTCTACAGGGAACTATTGAAGAGATAATTTATAAAAATGAATCGAATGGATATACTGTTGCCATATTAGAAACTGAAGATGATGTAGTAACTATAGTAGGATATATACCAATAATAAATCTTGGCGAAACTCTTAAGGTTCAAGGGAATTGGGTGTACCATTCTAATTATGGGCAGCAGTTTAAAGTGGATACATATCAGGCAGTAGTTCCTGCTTCATTAAATGGAATAGAAAAGTATCTTGCATCAGGTTTAATACCTGGAATTGGACCTAAAACTGCAAAAAAAATTGTTGAAAAATTCGGACTCAATTCCATAGATATACTTCAATATAATCCAGATAGATTAATAGAAGTTGAGGGAATTGGTAAGAAAAAGGCAGAAAAAATTGCAGAAGCTTTTGCAGAGCAAAGAGAACTTAGAGATGTTATGATTTTTCTTCAAGAATACGGTATAAGTCCTACATATGGAGTTAGAATATATAAGAAATATGGAAATGAAACAATAACAAAAATAAAAGAAAACCCATACAGATTATCAGAAGATATTTTTGGCATAGGATTTAAAATGGCAGACAAGATTGCAAGGAGTATGGGGGTAGATTTAAGGTCTAATTATAGAGTGTTTGCAGGTATAAAATTTACTTTGATGGAGTTTTCTTCTGAAGGGCATACATATGTACCTAAGGAAGAACTTGTGGATAAAGCAAAGGGTCTATTAGAAGTTGAAAGAGAGCTTGTAGAGGATGGAATTACTGCTCTTGCACTAAAGCAAGAGATTCAGCTTGAAAATGTCGATAATGAAATTAGAGTTTACTATATGCCATTTTATTATGCTGAGGCTAATGTAAGCAAGAAAATTATAGAGCTAGCTTTAACAGAATTGAAGGAACTCAATATAGATGTAGAAGAAGAAATTAATAAATTAGAACAGGAAAGCTCTATAAAATTTGCACAGAATCAGAAAGAAGCCATAAGACAAGCGATTTTTAATGGAGTTTTAGTTATAACAGGAGGGCCTGGTACTGGAAAAACGACTACAATAAACAGCATAATAAAGTTATTTGAAAATCAAGGATTGTCTGTAGTATTAGCAGCTCCAACTGGTAGAGCCGCGAAGAGAATGAGTGAAGCTACTGGTAGAGAAGCAAAGACTATACACAGGCTATTAGAGTATAGTTTTGTAGATGATGAAATAGGGATGGCATTTACAAGAGATGAAGGTACACCGATAGATTCAGATGTAGTAATCATAGATGAGGTTTCTATGGTAGATATACTTTTAATGAATAATTTACTTAAGGCAATAATGCCGGGGACTAGATTGATATTGGTAGGAGATGTTGACCAATTACCATCAGTTGGACCTGGTAATGTGTTAAGAGATATAATAGATAGCAAGGTTGTAAAAGTAGTTAAATTAAATGAGATATTTAGACAGGCTCAAGAAAGCATGATTATAGTAAATGCGCACAGAATAAATAAAGGAGAAATACCTTTTTTAAACGTAAAGGGGAAAGATTTCTTTTTTATTAATAAGGATTCTGGCGAAGAAGTAGTTGATACTATAATAGAGCTTTGCAAAGAGAGATTACCTAAGTTTTATGGATTTAATCCTGTAAAAGATATTCAGGTTTTAACACCTATGAAAAAGGGAGATACTGGAGTAAATGCTCTAAATGAAAGGCTCCAAGAGATCTTGAACCCTAAGCATAAACTTAAAGATGAAAAAAAGGTAGGAGACAGTATTTTTAGAGTTGGGGACAAGGTCATGCAAATAAAAAATAATTATAGGATGAAGTGGGAAATTATAAAAGATGATGGTACAAATGAAGAAGGTGAAGGTGTATTTAATGGTGATTTTGGGTATGTTTATGATATAGATGAAGAAGAAAGTGAAATGACTGTTTTATTTGATGATAATAAAAAGGCAGTTTATAGTTTTAGTCAGTTAGATGAACTTAAATTAGCATATGCAACAACAATTCATAAAAGTCAGGGAAGTGAGTTTCCAGTAGTTGTAATGCCTATATGCTGGGGCCCACCAATGCTTTTAACTAGAAATCTCTTATATACTGCAATTACTAGAGCAAAAGAGTTAGTTGTACTTGTAGGCAATAAAAAGTTTCTATATATGATGATAAATAACAATAGAATTACAAAAAGATATTCAGGGCTTAATAAGAGATTGTATAAAGTTTTAGAATTTATTCAGAAAGGATAAAGATAATGAATAAATTCAAAGATGTTTTAAAAGTATTTTTTAATACGATTTTAGAACTTATTTATCCTGAAAAAGGTATATGCTTTATTTGTGAAGAATATGATGCAGTTGTAGATGAAACACATATATGTAAAAAATGTTTTAATGAGCTTACTTTTGTAAAAGGCAATATATGTACTATTTGTGGTAAGCCATTAGAGTTAGGGTATTTACCAGATAGATGTCCTGACTGTATTAGACTTAATCATTATTTTGAAAAGGTAATATCACCATTAGAATATACAGGGTTTGTAAAGAAAGCTATATACAAATATAAATATGGTAAGAAGGCATATATGTATAAGGCTTTAGGACCAATTTTAGTACAAGCCTTTAAAGAAAGTGATATAAATGATATAGATATTATTGTACCGGTTCCACTTCACAAATCTAAAATAGCATATAGGGGATTTAATCAATCAGAGCTTTTATGCCGATATATATCTAAAATATTGAAAATACCTTTAGACATAAAAAATTTCAAGAGGGTAAAAAAGACAGAAGTACAAAATAAACTTGATAAAAGAGAGAGAATTAAGAATGTAAAGAATGCATTTAAGGTTGTAAATAATGATGTTTTTAAAAATAAAAATATACTTTTAGTTGATGATATTTATACTACAGGTGCAACAGTAGATGAATGCAGTAAGACTTTATTAAAAGCAGGAGCAAACAAAGTTTATGTACTTACACTAGCTACTGTACCAATACGATATTTTTAGGGGGTGTGATATTATGAATATTAAAAACTGTTCAAAATGCGGAAAAATATTTGCATATGATGGAATTAATAAATTATGTCCTAAGTGTAGAAAAGAGGAAGAGGAAGAGTTTAGCAGAGTAAAGGAATATATATATAATAATCCAGGAGCAAATATACAGTTAGTATCTGAAGAGACTGGTGTACCTGTAAAAAAAATACTTAGATATTTAAGAGAAGGTAGATTAGAATTAAAGGATGAATATAATAATCTGATATTAGCTTGTGAAAGATGTGGCAAACCTATCAAAACAGGAAGATTTTGTGATAAGTGTGTAGTAGAACTACAGAGAGAGCTAAAAGGTGCTGTAGCTAAAAATGAAAGTATCAGAAAAAATAAAGAAAAGGATAAAATGTATATTGCAGAAAGATATAAAAAATAATCTAAAGTATTACCCTATCCTTACCGATAATAAAAGTAGAAAAGTAAGGATGGGGTGTTTTTATGAGAATAATTAATAATAACATTTATAAAGCTTTAAAAATGTATAATAGTCAGAAAAAAATTAAAGACATAAAAACATCAGCTAAAGCTGAGAAAAAAGATAAATTAAGCTTGTCTAACAAAGCAATAGAATATCAAATTGCTATGAAAGCATTAAAAAACGTGCCTGATATTAGAAAAGATAAAGTTGAAGAGATAAAGAGACAAATAGAAACAGGAACCTACAAAATAGACTCTGGTAAAATTGTTGATAAGATGTTTGAAAATGTGAATATTGACAAGAGAGTTTAATGGGTGGTGAGGAAGATGGAGAAGCTGATTAAGGATTTAAAGGAGATTTTATCTCAGGAACTAAATTTATATAAACATATGTTAGAATTATCTATAGATAAAACAGAGATTATTACTTCAGGTCAGGTACGTGAATTAGATAAGATTACACAAAAGGAACAGGCATTGATATTAAAGGCAGGTAAATTAGAAGATATAAGAGAAAAAGTATTATCAAGAATTCAAGAGGAATTAAAATTGAAAAAAATTCAAAATATATCAAAGCTTGTTGATTATTTGAGTGAAGAACAGAAAAAAGAAATAGAAGATATAAAAGAGCAGTTAATTGATGTTCTTGATAAACTAAAAGAGAGAAATATACTTAATAGTGCTTTAATAAAGGATTCTTTGGAGTATATTAATTTAAATGTAAACCTTTTGACTAATGCTTTAACTGGAAGTACTTATAGTGATAAAGTAAATAAAGACGAAGTAGTACAAAGCAAAAACATTTTTGATGCGAAGGTGTAGGTGGTACTTTTATGCGCTCGACTTTTTCAGGATTGTCAATAGCCATATCAGGTTTATATACAAATAAAAAATCTTTAGACGTAACATCCCATAATATAGCTAATGTAAATAATCCTAGCTATGTAAGACAGCAACTTATTCAATCTACTAGTCAATATTCTAATCTTCCAGGTGGTTTTCAGATAGGTTCAGGAGTAATAATACAGCAGATTAGACAAATAAGGGATGAATTTTTAGATTTAAAATATAGACTTCAATCAGAGAAATTTGGCTATTGGTCTGCTAAAAATATGGTATTTGAGCAGGTACAAGGGATTTTAAATGAAATCTCTAATAGTGGCCTTCAAAAGGTTATGGACCAGTTTTGGAATGGCTGGGAAGAACTTTCGAAAGATCCTGATAACCTCACAATAAGAGGATTACTTAAAGAAAGGGCTGTAGCTTTTGTAGAAACTGTAAACCATTTAAGTCAGCAGATTGATAATTTACAAATCAACCTTAATAAGGAAATAAATATAAAAGTTAATGAAATAAATGATATTGCTCAAAGGATAGCTAAATTAAATGAAAATATATTAACATATGAAGTAAAAGGATATAAGGGAAATGACTATAGAGATGATAGAAATGCTTTATTGGACAGACTATCAGAACTTGTAAATATGGAGTATAATGAAGAGCCTAATGGTGTAGTTAATGTTTCTATTGGTGGAAAAAGGTTAGTGAACGGAAGGTTTTATAGTAAAATAGAGGCTAGAGAAAATGGAAGTGCTTTTGTAGATATATTTTGGAAAGATGTTTCGGAAAAAGTAAATATAGAAGGTGGAGAGCTTTTAGGATTACTTCATTCAAGAGGCGATGTTCAAACAACTATATTAGCTGAAGGAAATGGTACGGTAAATAAGGAAGTAGATGTAGTTATTGCAGTTGATACAACTTCTTCAAATATGAATGATATAAATGATATGATTAATAATTATAAAGATGATTTGAAAAACAGAGGACTTGAGCCTAAATTTAAGCTAATTACATTTGGAGATGGTTCGGTTACAGATATTACAGGTGGCTTTGTTGATGATTTTACCTCATCTCTATCACAAGTTGCAGAAGTTGGAAATGAAGATTTATCTGGTTTGATATCAAATATAGAATCAATGACTGATTTTAGACAGAATTCACATAAAAAACTAATAATTATCACAGATGAAAATATTGGAGGAACTTCAAACGTAATTTCAGATAATGAAATAACAACTTATGTTGATAGATTAAATGATTTGGGGATATCTACAACTGTTATATCAGATTCTACATACCAATACACTGGAGATGCTGGAGAAGATGGTTGGGATAGTATAACTGATGGAACTGGTGGAAGATTCTTTAGTATTGTTGATATTACTAAAACTGATTTTGCTGAAAACCTTTCTCAAGAAACTACAAATACTGCGAGTAGACATATAGGTAAGGTCGACAGCTTTTTAGAAATTATCCCTTCTATTAAAAAGAAGTTAAATGCATTTGTAAATACAATAGCAAGAAATATAAACTATATACATAAAAAAGGTAAAACTTTGCTTGGAACAGTTGGAGAAGATTTCTTTGTAGCAGCTAATTCCAGTAAACCGATTGAAGCTGGAAATATTACACTTAATCCTAATCTAGATACACTAAACAATATAGCGGCTTCACAATCTGGAGATAGGGGAGACGGGAAAATAGCAAAGAAAATAGCTCAGCTTAGGAACGAATACCTATTTGCTGATTTAAACAGTGATGATTATTATAGAGATATAATATCTTCTATAGGAGTTGCAGGAAATGAAGCTGCAACTATGGAAGAAAGCCAGAAAATACTTATATCACAAATAGATGATAAGAGAAAATCTGTATCAGCAGTATCTTTAGATGAAGAAATGACAGATATGCTTAAATATCAGCATTCATATGTAGCTAACACAAGAGTTGTAAACGCGATAGATGAAATGATAGATAATATAATAAATAAAATGGGAGTTGTCGGAAGGTAAATTGCAAGCAATTTATCTTCCAAATGCTAAATGTTAAATGTTGAATTTTAAATATTTAAAAAGTTTCAAATGGGGGAGCAATGGATAAAAATAATGTTGTTAAAGAAAAAAGCTATAAATTTGCTTTAAGAATAGTAAAAATGTATAAATATATGACTAAAGAGAAAAAGGAGTATATTTTGTCAAATCAATTATTAAGAAGTGGTACAAGCATAGGAGCTAATGTAGAAGAAGCTTGTTCTGGTCATACTAAAAAGGATTTTATTGCAAAGTTATCAATTGCCCAAAAGGAAGCTTTTGAAACTAGATATTGGCTTAGACTTTTAAGAGATAGTGAATTAATTGAAACTAAATATATAAATAGCATGATTGACGATTGTGAGGAATTAATAAGAATAATTACAAAAATTATAGTTACAGCTAAAAACAATACTAAATAAAGACTAAAAATTATTTAACATTTAACATTTAAAATTTAAAATTCATTTTACGAAGGGACTGAGTAAAATGTCTGGTTGGGTTGGATTTAATACAGCAGTATCTGGACTTTTAGCAAGCCAAAAATCTTTATATACAACAGGTCACAATATTTCAAATGCAAATACTGAAGGGTATTCAAGACAGAAGGTTTTACAAAAAGCCAATTCTCCATTAACATTGCCAGGAATAGGAATGCTAGGTACTGGAACTGAAATATACGATATAGTTAGGGTAAGGAACGGTTATGTTGATTTTAAGTATTGGCAAGAAAATGCTCCGTCAGGAGAATGGGAAATAAAAAGAGATACTTTAGTTGAAATAGAAAATGTATTTAACGAACCTTCAGATTCAAGCTTTAGACAATATTTAGACGAGTTTTTTGATGCACTGGAAACTTTGAGTACCGATCCTTCTAGTTATGCTCACAGGTCATTAGTTAGAGAGAAGGCTGTAGCTCTTACGAGGCATATCAATGAGACTGCTCAAAGACTTTATGCAGTGCAGAAGGAATTAAACTTTGCAGTGAGTACAAAAATAAAACAGGTTAATGATTTAGCAGGTCAGATTAGAAATCTTAATAAACAGATATATGAGCTTGAGCTTGATGGTACTAAAGCTAATGATTTAAGAGATAGAAGAGCTTTATTAGTTGATGAATTATCTAAAATAGTAAACATTAAAGTGAGCGAAAATGAAGGGAAATTTACAGTTTCAATCGGAGGAATGTCTTTAGTAGATCACACTCAAGTAAATTTACTAAAAGACCCTCCAAACGTAATAGATAATGTAAATAACCCTAAGGAAAAATTAGTTCAGGTTCAATGGGAGTTAGGAAATCAAGATGTAAAAATAGAATCTGGAGAACTTAAAGGATTGTTAGATTTAAGAGATGGTGATGGAGTAGGAAATAATTATAGAGGTGTTGTATTTTATATAAAGAGATTAGATGAATTTGCTAATAAAATTGCAGAAAAAATTAATGGAGTACATTCAAGTGGATATGGCTTAAATGATACAACAGGAATATTTTTGTTCACTGCTGATGGCAAAAAAACTTCTGATTATGCCAATTCAAATGAACTGTTAAATGAAGTTAAGGCTGTTAACATATCGCTATCTGGTGATATTGTATCTAATTTAGATAATATAGCTGCTGCTACGCAGCCTAATGGAGTAAATGCTAACGAAAATGTCTTAAATCTTATTGCATTAAGAGAAGATAAAATGTTTTTTGACAATACAACTCCACAAGGTACACCAGATGACTTTATAAAGGCAGTATTATCTAACCTTGCAGTTGATAGCCAGCAAGCTGATAGGATGAGTGAAAATCAAAATGCAATTATGGATAATATCAAACAGAAGAGAGAATCAGAGTCAGGAGTATCTATAGATGAAGAGATGTCTAACATGGTCAAGTTTCAACAGTCATACAACGCAGCTGCTAGGATGATAACTACAATAGATGCAATATATGAGGTGACTATCAATAGATTAGGACTTGTCGGCAGATAGCAGGTGCTGGGTACTGGGTACTGGATACTGGGAATAAAAAAGAGAACAGGGGACAGGTAACAGAGGACAGTTTGAAAATAGGCTGCCGGCTATCAGCTAACAGCTATCGGTAAAAATTTGAGACTGTAAGTAGCGCAGAATTAATTCTGCACTACATATAATGCAACGTAGCGCACAATTCATTGTGCGGAATTTTTGATTGGCTATTGGTCGTTCGCTTTTGGGCAATCGAATAGCGAGTAGCGAAAGGCGAATAGCTAATATCGAAAAGCGGTATTTTGAAAGGGGATTGGTTATGCGTATTACGAATAATATGCTTATAAGTAATATGATGAGAAATTTAAATAATAATCTTAAGAAGATGGACAAGATACAGAAAAAACTTTCTTCAGGCAAGAATTTTCAGCTTCCATCAGATGACCCAATTGGAGTATCTAGAAGTTTAAAGCTAAATACTGATATTGCGAAAATAGAACAGTATAAACGTAACTTAGATGATGCTGTGTCATGGCTTGAAATAACAGAATCAGCTGTAGCTGAAGTAGAGGATGTGTTGCAAAGAGCGAGAGAACTTACAGTTCAAGCTGCAAATGGTACGAATGGTAAAGATGATTTAAAGATGATATCAGCAGAAATTGGGCAATTAAAAGGGCAGTTGATAAATATAGCTAATACTACGTATGCAGGAAGATATATATTTTCTGGATATAAAACTGATACACCATTAGTTGATGAAAATGGTAAATTTAAATTAACAAACTATGAAGTAGGGGCCGGGACTTTTTCACCTCATGTGTTAGGCAAAAATGAAATTTCGAATTATAATGTAGGAATAGCTGACAAAATAGCAGTCAATGTGGTTGGAGTTAAAGTTTTTGGTAAATTTGAAGGTGACTTAGATAATCCTAATTTTGATACTGATGTGAACGGATATGAAATAGACAATACTAATAAAACTTCAGATTCAACAAATGCAGATCAGAGCTATTTAATAGCTATGTTTGACAGCTTAAAAACAGCTTTAGATAATGGAGACGCAGATACTATACAAAAAACACTTGGAAGAATAGATAAAGTTATGGAGAATTTATTATCTGTAAGAGCAGATATTGGAGCTAAGACAAATAGACTTGAATTAACTAAAAAGAGATTAGAGTCACAATCTATAAACTTTACAAAACTTTTATCTGAAAATGAAGAAGCAGATATTGCAGAGGTTATTATGAACTTAAAGATGAACGAAAATGTGTATAGAGCATCGCTATCAGCAGGTGCAAGAATAATACAACCAACACTTGTCGACTTTTTAAGATAGTTTAAACTATCCTAAAAAGTCGAATTGTAAATTGTAAATGTTAAATTTTAGATTAAATAGTAGCGCACAATTCATTGTGCAGGATAATTGGCAATTTACAATGGACAATTGACGATTAGATAATGTAGCGCACAATTCATTGTGCGATATATTTGCATCGGTATCCTATAGGAGGAAAAAATATGCCACTAAAAATAAATACAATACGTCCCCAAATTGAAATCAATACAACAAATGGTCGGATGAATATCAGGCAGCCTAAAGGAGAGCAGAGCATACATACAACTATGCCAAAAGTTAAAATAGAGAGTGAAAAACCGACAGTTATTATAGACCAGTATCAGTGTTTTGCTGAATCTGGTCTTAAAAATTACTTAGATTTAACTAAAGAAGCTGCAAGGCTTGGTTACCAAAAAGTACTAGAAGGAATTACAAGAATAGTAGAAGATGGCAACAGAATGGCACAAATAGAGAACGGTATGCCCTCAGCTATTCCTGAACTAGCAGAAAAAAATGCATGGGAAGAATTAGACTATAATATAGATGTTATACCAAAATCAAGACCTAAAATAGATGTAAAAGGGAGACTAAAAACAGATTGGGAATTAGGCAAAGTAAATATAGATTACAAAATAAATAAACCTAGTATTAATTTTCAAAGAGGAAAAGTAGAAACATATCTAAAACAAAAATCTAGTATAGAGATAAGATACGTGGACGCCAGAATATGATATTCGGGTACTGGGTACTAGAATTAGAGGACAGAGATCAGGGAACAGGATAATAGGTACTAGGTGCTGGGTACTGGATTTTAAATGAGAAATTGAAAATGTAAAATTAGTTGACATTTCTCTATTTCCTGCCGCCTTTTCTCTGGCAACTGGTAACTGAATAAAAATAATTGACAATTTACAATGTACAATTGACGATTAGCTAGTAGCGCACAATTTATTGTGCGGTATACAATTTATTGTGTGTTATTTTTCGCAAAAAGGAGGAACAACAATGATACTAAATACAAAACACTTTGGTCAAATAGAAATTGACGAAAACAGCATAATTACATTCCCAGATGGATTATTAGCTTTTGAAGAACAGAAGAGATTTGTGATAATAAATAACCCAGATGAAGAAATACCATTTAAATGGCTCCAATCAATAGACAATTCCGACCTTGCCTTTGTAATAATAAATCCATTTCTTTTCAAAAAGGACTACGAATTCGATATTCCCCAATCTGTTATTGATAAGCTTAAAATAAAAGAAGAGAAAGATGTTTTAGTATATTCAATAGTCGTAGTACCAGAAGATATAACAAAAATGACAGCTAATTTAGTAGGCCCTATAATAATCAATTTAAAAAATAGACTAGGAAAGCAAATAATATTGGAAGATAAGAGATATACTACTAAACATCTAATATTAGAAGAACTTAGTAAGCCAGGTCAGGAGGAATAAATATGCTTGTACTGACTAGAAAGAAGAATGAAAGCATAGTTATAAATGGGGATATCGAAATTATTGTTGTAGGGGTAGAAGATGGCAAGGTCAAACTTGGTATAAAAGCGCCGAAAAATATAGAAATACATAGAAAAGAAATTTACGAAGCCATTCAAAAAGAAAACCAAAAAGCAGCTAGTACACACAATGTCGATTTTGGAACTTTGAAAGGGATATTAAAAAAATAGGAATATAAATGGTATAATGGAATCGGGGATTTTAAAAACTGCTGGATAAAATAAAAATTAATTTTAAAGGCAGGTGAGAATATGGAAAAGGAATTACTGTTAGCAATTAAAGTAATGCTAAAAGAAGAACTAGAGCCTATAAGATCAGATATATCAAGCATTAAATCAACACTTGATGAGCATACTAGAATACTTGACAAGCATACAAAGATACTTAACGAACATACCAAAATACTTAATGAACATACAAGTAAACTAGATGAACATTCAAGAATACTTGATGAACATACGAAGAAACTTGACGAACATACACAAATTTTAAGAGCATTAGAACATTCAGCACAAGTTAACAAAGCAGAACATGACATTATTATGAATGATATAGCACATATCAAAGGAGAAATTGAAGGTTTGAGAAAAGATATGACTAATGTTGAGCTTATAACTGCAAGTAATTGGGCTGATATAGCAAAGCTTAAATCTATAAAATAAGTGTGTAATATGGATTTAAATAATATAACCCGACAAATGAGTCGGTTAATTTTTTTCTCAAAAATTTTTCAAAAAATGCTAAAGTCGGACAAGCACCTGCCGATAAATATAATGAAAAGAAAATAAACATTTCTACGGGCGGCCGACGTAGAGAGTTACTTTTCTTCAAAAATTTATTTATAGTTTTTTTATATTTAAAATTTAACATTTAACATTTAAAATTCTATTTTGGATTTTATATAAAATCCAAAATAGTAGGCATGGACGCCAAAAAACAAAAAAATTCAAGGAGGAGATTTTATGAGAATTAATCACAACATAGCAGCTTTAAATACTTATTCAAGATTAAGTGCTGCAAACTTTATGCAAAGCAAATCATTAGAAAAATTATCATCAGGTATGAGAATTAACAGAGCTGGAGACGACGCAGCAGGTCTTGCAATTTCAGAAAAAATGAGAGGACAAATTAGAGGTTTAGAGCAAGCATCAAGAAATGCACAAGATGGTATATCACTTATCCAAACTGCAGAAGGTGCTCTAAATGAGACTCAAGCTATATTACAAAGAATGAGAGAATTAGCTGTACAAGCTGCTAGTGATACTAATACTTCTGATGATCGTGCAGCAATTCAGAAAGAAATTGATCAATTAGTTGATGAGATTGACAGAATTGCTAATACAACTGAATTTAACACTAAAAAATTATTAACTGGTGAAATTGGACTTTCAACAGATGATTCACAAAATATTACTAATTTATCTATGAAATCTACAACTAAAGCAGGTACAATTACATTTACTGCTGATGCGACGTTAGCTAAAAAAGCTACAGGGCAATTAACAGTAGCTGCTGGAGCTACTCAAGTAGCTACAAGTGATGAATTGATAATAACAGTTAATGGTAAAACTTATAATATTGGAACAACTGCAGGTCAATCTTATGAAGACTTAGCTAAGCAGATTACAAATACAGTAGATGGTCTTGTTGCTACATGGGATGCTTCTGCTAATCAAATCAAATTTGAAACTGAACTTGCAAATGCTGACCAAACATTTACTGTAGCTGAAAAAACTGCTGGTAGCTTAGATGGAGCTACAGACTTTACTGCTGGTACTGCAACAAATGATATAGATACTTCAGTTTCAAGAAATGGTTCTGATGGAACAAATGCATCAGGCTTAGCTACTGCTGGTGAAGCTACTTTCTCATACTATGGAAATACTGTTACTGTTACTGGAGGTACTGGAGGATTTGAAGGATTAACGTTCACATTGCAAGCAGATGAAGGAAGTACTACAACAGCAACAGTATCTGGAAGTAAAATTTATATCAGTAATCAGTTAACTATGCAGATAGGTGCTAATGAAGGGCAAGAGATGAGTATCAATATAAATGCAATGGATTCAACTAATTTGAATGTTTCTAATTTAGATGTATCTACTACTACAGGTGCATCTTCAGCTATAACTAAGATCGATAGTGCTTTGCAGACAGTATCGTCTGAACGTGCTAAACTTGGTGCATATCAAAACAGATTAGAACACACAATCAACAACTTAGGAACAGCTTCAGAAAACTTAACAGCATCAGAATCAAGAATTAGAGACGTAGACATGGCTAAAGAAATGATGGAATTCACTAAGAATAACATTCTACAACAAGCAGCAACTGCAATGTTAGCTCAAGCAAATCAGATGCCAAGTGGAGTTTTACAACTTCTTAGGTAGAGATTTGAGGGCGTCTTAAGAGGCAACTCTTAAGATTATCACTGGGTGAATTTCTGGAACTTCCTTAGAGCCACTCTCCCTACAACGTAATCCGAAAGGGTAAGCGTGATAGGTTAAAAAGCAGAGTGGATTGGATGATCAGCAGCCGAGCTCCTGTTCCGAAAGGATGGAGAAGGTTCAACGACTAGGACGTACCACCTAAGTAATTGTCAATTGACAATTATATGGTGATGAGGTCCGTAGGGGATGAGGCTTCCCCGAAGTGCCCAGCCCCAAAATTGATTGTTTACAATAGGCAATTAATTTTGGGTGAAGATATAGTCTGGCAGTCATCGAAAGGTGATTGATAAACCGCAAGCAAATCAAATGCCTCAAGGAGTACTTCAATTATTAAGATAATAAGTAAAATAATCTGTAGCCCACATTTAAATGTGGGCTACAATTTATTACTACAATCTATTATAATCTATAATCTTCATACTAAAACTACAACCATATTACAATCTTATTAGATGTAAGCTACAATTGTCTTTGTGTATTAAAGCTTTCCTTCTTGCCTTAAGCGCCTTATTTTATCGACAATTCCCCAATATGTTCTATTTATTCTTTTAGCGATTTCTGTAGCCAATATTTAAATGTGAGCTACAACTACAACCATTGGATTATAAAGAAAAATGTAAATTATTAGAGGATATATGAGAATTACATAGAATAATCTAGATAAAGATGTAGATATGCAGGTCACATTTCAATGTGACCTATCGAAAAGGCATATATTAATCGTAGTTTACAATTAATTGTGACCTACGATACAGGCTGTAGACAAAATAGAAGAGTGACCTATGATGCTATTACATATGTAAAAGATTATGTAAAACATCATTTGGAAAACAACACCAAAAACATCGTAGCCCACAATTAATTGTGGGCTACAGGGTAATAATATTGTTGATATTTGAAAACAGCAAGTATGATATAGTGGTGTAATTGTCACAATAAATTGTTTGCTCACAATGAATTGTGAGCTGTCTATGTCGTTTATGAAAAAATGATTTAAATTTAATGATTGGAGAATTATAAAATGAAAAGGTATTATGAAGATAATATGTGCTATTTTATAACAACAGTAACCCATAACAGAAAAGAAATTTTTAATGATAAAATAGCATGTGAACTTTTCATTGTAGTAGTAACCTATCTTAAATATATATATGACTTTAATGTTTATGGTTTTGTTATTATGCCTGACCATGTACATATTATTATACATCCTTGTGCTAATAAAAACATATCTGAAATAATGAAGAGAATAAAAGGAAATTTTTCGAGAATGTATAACAAAATCTATGATAATCATGGACAAATTTGGCAGAGAAAATTTTATGATAATGCAATCAGAAACCCTAACCAAATAATAAAGACCATTGAATACATTCACAATAATCCAATCAGAAGTAATTTAGTTAATAGAGTAGATGAGTATGTTTATAGTAGTTATATGTACTATTATGGTGAAGATAAAAAATTTGATTTGCTAATAGATAAATTTGAGATTTAAGTGTACAGCCTATAATCCGTTGGTATTAGTGTACGTAAATTGTGTAGCCTACATTTAAATGTGGGCTACAATTGGCGGAAAAATGATTATGTGAATTGCTTATAATTATAGGTTATAATTATTTGTGGCTATGATAAA
>NZ_JXLL01000021.1 GCF_001316435.1 Caloranaerobacter sp. TR13 | reverse complement strand
TCAACGGCAAAAAATAATTTACCACAATTATTTGACCAAGTCAATAGTATTTATAATTTATTTATGTGTTAATTTTTTCTAATTCTTTTCTGAATTTCTCTATTATCTTTTTTTCTAATCTTGAAACAGTCATTTGTGATACCCCTAATTCTTTAGCCATACTACTTTGAGTTTTATTATCAAAATATCTGCCTTTTAATATTCTTTTTTCCAAATCATTTAAATTGTCTAATACTTTTTCCAAGAAGTCTATATTTTCTATTTTAGTAAAATACTTGTCATCTTCTCCTATTAAATCTCCTAAAGTCATATCTTTATCATCATCAGAATCATAAGTCAAATCTAATGAATGAGGCATGTATACTTTACTTACTTCCATAGCCTCTAAAATTTCTTCCTCACTACACATTAAATATTCAGCTATATCTTTTACTGTAGGAGTCTTTTGAAGTTTTTGGGTTAAAACTACTCTAGCATTACTGATTTTCTTAGAAAGTTCTTGTATCCTCCTTGGTACTCTTATTACCCATCCTTTGTCTCTAAAATATTTTTTTATCTCTCCAATAATAGTTGGAGTAGCAAAACTTGAGAACTCAAATCCTTTATCTACATCATATCTGTCTATTGCATAGATTAATGCAAGACATGCAACTTGATATATATCTTCATACTCTATTCCCTTATTTGCATATTTTTTAGACAAAATCTCAGCTATGTACAAGTGTCTTTCTATTAATTCATTTCTTATTAAAGAATCTTTATTTTTTTTATACATTGAAAATAATGTCTTATTATCAATGTTTTTATATTTATTAGGGGTATCATCTGAATATTTTTTAGATACATTCATTAGATATCCACCTCTAATTTCTTTATCATATTTAAGTAAACTATTCCATCACAATTATCGCATTTAACTTCATCCATAAGAGATTCAATTATCAAGATACTTAAACTTGTATTATCACTGATATCAGAAACTTCTTCATTTCTTTCTTGGCATACAAACTGCTTAGCTTGTATACTTATAATTAACCTATCTTCCATTATTTCAAATTTAATATCTATATTTTGCTTTTGACCATTTTTGATAATCATTGTGCAAGCCTCTGCTATAGCTACTTTAATATCATCTATTTCTTCAATATCAAACCCTATTCTACTTGCTATTGCTGAAGAAGTTAATCTAACTACACTAACATACTCAGCTTTTGCTGGTATTGTAAGGCTAATTATATCCTCTTTATTTTGATTAATAGATTCTATCATAAGCCTCACTCCTTAATAATAAATACTTTATTTAATCCAGTTATATCAAATAATTTACTAATATTTGGTCTGATATTAGTCAAAATTATATTTTTGCCTTTTTCTCTAAGTTTCTTTAACCCACTAATTAATACACCTAAGCCTGTGCTATCCATATAAATTAACTCTTCGCCGTCTAATATAACATCTGCATTTTTTTCATTAATTATTTCAAGTAAAATATTTTTAAAATATGGTGATGTATATATATCTACCTCTCCTATTGGTTTAAGAATCCATGCATTTTCAGTTGAGCTGAATTCCTTTTTCACATCTAGACCCATAATATCCCTCCTTAATCTCTAATACTTGTCCATAAACCTGTATAATTATAGTATATTATAATTTTTTGTATTCTTAAAGTACTAGTCTTTTTATTTCGTTCGACATTCTCTTTTCTGTGATTAACAAATAAAGCGTGCATTACGCACGCTTTATTCTTCATCATTGTCTTCTGCTGCCACTTTGGCAATAGATACAACCCTATCATTTTCAGATATTCTCATTAAAGTTACACCTTGAGTACTTCTTCCCATTTGTGATATATCTGATACCTTCAATCTTATTATTGTACCTGATACACTAATTAGCATTACCTCATCATTGATACTAACAACTTTTGCTCCAATAATATTTCCTGTTCTTTTCTTTACATTATATGTTTTTATTCCTTTTCCACCTCTACTTTGAGACCTGTATTCCGAAATTGGAGTCCTCTTTCCATACCCATTTTCTGTTATAACTAATAGATCATTTTCTTCTTTGATTAAGTCCATAGCTACTAACTTATCACCTTCATTAAGTGTAATAGCTTTTACTCCCATTGCACTTCTTCCCATATTTCTAACATCTTTTTCATTAAATCTTATAGACATTCCATAAGCTGTTACTAATATAAGTTCATTTTCACCATTTGTTTTCTTTACTTCAATTAGCTCATCTTCTTCTCTTAAATTTATAGCTATAATACCATTCTTTCTAATATTATCAAATTCATTTAATCCTGTTTTCTTTATAATTCCTCTACTCGTTGCAAAAACAAGATAATCTCCAGGATTAAATTCTTTTATTGGTATCACAGCTGTTATTTTTTCATTCATATCTAACTGTAAAAGATTTATTATTGCAGTACCTTTAGCCTGTCTTTTAGCTTCAGGAATTTCAAAAGCTCTTAATTTGTAAACTTTACCTTTATTTGTGAAGAATAAAATATTGTCATGAGTAGAAGTAACAAAAATATCTTCAACGAAATCTTCTTCTCTTGTAGTTAATCCTGTAATTCCTTTGCCACCTCTTCTTTGTGCTTTATAGGTGTCTTCTGGCAATCTTTTAATATATCCAAAATGAGTTAATGTAATAACTACTTTTTCTTGTTTTATCATATCTTCTATACTAATTTCATCTATACTAGCTCTTATTTCTGTTCTTCTTTTATCATTGTATTTTTCTTTAATCTCAAGTATTTCATCTTTTATTATTTTATATATAAGCCTTTCATTAGCTAATATTTCTCTATATTTATTAATAAGCTTAATCAATTCTTCATATTCTTCTTCTATTTTATTTCTCTCTAAGCCAGTTAACTTTTGTAATCTCATATCTAATATGGCTTGTGCTTGTTTTTCTGTAAGTCCGAATTTATTCATTAATCCATTTTTTGCCTCGTTTACTGTCTTAGATTTTCTAATTAAGCTTATAACCTCATCTATATGATCTAATGCTATTTTTAAACCTTCAAGAATATGTGCTCTATCCTCAGCTTTATTTAGGTCATATTGTGTTCTTCTTGTTATAACCTCTTTTTGATGATTTAAATAATGTCTTATTACTTCTTTTAAATTCAGGACTTTAGGCTGGTCATCAACTAAAGCAAGCATAATTATACTAAATGTATCTTGTAATTGAGTATGTTTATATAAGTTATTTAAAACTACATTTGGGTTAGCATCTCTTTTTAACTCTATAACAATTCTCATTCCATTTCTATCAGATTCATCTCTTAAATCTGATATTCCTTCTATTTTCTTTTCTCTAACTAATGATGCTATTTTTTCTATAAGTCTTGCTTTATTTACCTGATATGGCAGTTCTGTAACAATTATTCTTGTTTTTGATTTATTTAATTGCTCTATTTCAGTTTTAGCTCTAACAATAACTTTTCCTCTACCTGTTCTATATGCAGCTTTTATTCCTTCTTGACCCATTATAATTGCACCAGTTGGAAAATCGGGTCCTTTAATAACTTCCATCAATTCATCTATATCTACTTCAGGATTATCTATCATCATAACTATACCATCTATAACTTCACCTAAGTTATGAGGTGGTATAGATGTTGCCATACCAACAGCTATACCTGATGAACCGTTAACTAGTAGATTTGGAAATCTACTAGGCAGTACTTTAGGTTCTTTTAATGTTTCATCAAAGTTTGGTCTAAAGTCAACTGTATCTTTATTTATATCTCTCAACATTTCTATTGCTATTTTAGACATTCTAGCTTCTGTATAACGCATTGCAGCAGCGCCATCACCATCAATAGAGCCAAAGTTACCATGGCCATCCACAAGTAAATACCTTGTTGAAAAATCTTGTGCCATCCTTACCATTGCATCATATACAGCACTGTCTCCATGTGGATGGTATTTACCTAATACATCCCCAACTATACGTGCAGATTTTCTGAAAGGTTTGTCCGGTGCTAAGTTAAGCTCGTTCATAACATGAAGAATCCTTCTATGAACAGGTTTTAAACCATCACGTACATCGGGTAGTGCCCTGCTTACAATTACACTCATAGCATAATCCAGATAAGATTTTCGCATCTCATCCTCTATATCTACCTGGATAATCCTCTGCTTATCGTTATTCATCTATATCCTCCTCATGAATAATTATTTTTCATCTAATACTGTAATTAATATCATTAAATATCAAGATTTTGTACATATTTAGCATTTTCCTCTATAAATTCTCTTCTAGGTTTAACTTTATCTCCCATAAGTGTAGTAAATATCTCATCAGCTGCAACTGCATCATCAATACTTACCTTAAGTAAAATTCTTTTTTCTGGGTTCATCGTAGTTTCCCAAAGCTGTTCTGGATTCATTTCTCCAAGACCTTTGTACCTTTGTATACTGTAACCATTTCTACCTATTTCGTTTAATATTTTTTCAAGCTCTCTATCATTATAAGCATAGTATTCAGATTTACCTTTTTTAATTTTATATAAAGGTGGTTGAGCAATATATATATGTCCTTGTTCAATTAACGGTTTCATATATCTAAAGAAGAATGTTAATAATAAAGTTCTAATATGAGCACCATCTACGTCGGCATCAGTCATGATAATTATTTTACCATACCTTAATTTTTCAACATTGAATTCATCACCTATACCACATCCAAAAGCAGTAATCATAGCTTTTATTTCTTCATAATTCAATATTTTATCTAGTCTAGCTTTCTCAACATTCATTATCTTACCTTTAAGAGGTAATATAGCTTGAGTTCTTCTATCTCTACCTTGTTTAGCTGAACCACCTGCAGAATCACCCTCTACTAGATAAATTTCACATTTTGATGCCTCTTGTTCTGAACAGTCTGCAAGTTTACCTGGTAAAGATAAGTTTTCAAGTACATTTTTTCTTCTAGTTAGTTCTCTAGCTTTTCTAGCAGCTTCTCTAGCTCTTGCTGCCTTTAAAGCTTTATCTATTATAAGTTTCGCTTCCTTTGGATTTTCTTCTAGAAAACTAGTTATATTCTCAGAAACTAAGCTTTCAACTATTCCTCGCATTTCACTATTTCCAAGCTTAGTTTTAGTCTGGCCTTCAAACTGAGGGTCTGGTAGTTTAACAGAAAGTACAGCAGTTAAACCTTCTCTAATATCTTCACCTGTTAAATTACTATCTTTATCTTTCAATATATTATTTTTCCTTGCATAATCATTTATAATCCTTGTTAATGCAATCTTAAATCCACTTAAATGAGTACCACCTTCATGAGTATTAATGTTATTAGCAAAACTAAATATATTTTCACTATAATCAGTAGTATACTGCATCGCTAATTCAACAATACAATTATCTTTTTCCTTTTCAAAATATATTACTTTATCATGTATAGATGTTCTATTTCTATTTAAATGCTCTACAAAAGCTTGTATTCCACCTTCATAATAGAATTTTTTCTTTTTATCTTGTCTTTTATCTTCAATTGTAATTGTTATTCCTTTATTTAAAAATGCTAATTCCCTTAATCTATGTTCTAAAGTATCATATCTAAAATTAATATCTTCAAATATCAAATGATCAGGTTTAAATGTTATAATAGTTCCTGTTCCTTCTGTTTGCCCTATTATTTCTAATTCTGTTACTGGCTTTCCTCGTTCAAATCTCTGTTTGTAGATATTATTATTCCTGTGAACTATAACCTCTAACCATTCAGAAAGTGCATTAACTACCGAAACACCAACTCCATGAAGTCCACCGGATACTTTATATGCACTATTGTCAAATTTACCACCAGCATGCAAAACTGTAAGTACTGTTTCAACAGTAGATTTTCCTGTTTTAGGATGTATTTCAACAGGTATACCACTACCGTTATCAATTACAGTTATGGAATTATCTTTATTTATAATAACATTAATAGTGTCACAAACTCCTGCTAACGCTTCATCTATACTATTGTCGACAATCTCGTAAACTAAATGATGTAATCCTCTTAAGCCAGTACTACCAATATACATACCTGGCCTCTTTCTAACAGGCTCTAGTCCTTCTAAAACTTGTATTTGCTGTGCACCATAATTTCTTTCTCTCTGTATTTCAGCCATTTAATAGCCTCCAATCTACTTAAGTTTTTTAATCCATAAGAATTTATAATAAAATCTTGCTCATAATTTATTTAAATTGAAGATTTTGTTCTTATCTTAAAAAGAAAAAACTATTTGATAAATCCAGCTCTTTTATTTAAAGTAGTAGAAGAAATATTAGAACAATATATAATACTTTTTCTTATTTTACTACCACTCTTTTTATCTATATAAGCTTTTTCTGTAATTATATATGATTTTATTTTCTTATCTGTAATGTTTTTTATAAATCCCTCTTCCTCAGCTATATCAAAAAATTCTTTTGTATCTTTTGATTTTAAAGACTTATGGTCAATTATACAAATAATATCTTTTAGTGGTATTACATAATCTTTACCTAAATGTAAAAACATTCATTTTCCTCCCTAATATAAACATGATAAAAATACAAATTAACTACAATCTTATAATATATATTATTTAGCTACGTTATTCAACTTAATTACTCACTGAATAATTTCTATATTTCCCTTCGATACATAAAATACCTTCTTATCTTTTTTATGAATATCCAGAACATCTATATCTTCTGTACTAGTAATTATTGTTTGTATATCACTAAAAGTCGATAACAAAAATTTTCTTCTTTTTATATCCAACTCCGATAGAACATCATCTAGTAATAAAACAGGATATTCTCCTATTTCTGACTTTACTAATTCTACTTCTGCTAATTTCATTGAAAGTGCAGCTGTCCTCTGTTGACCTTGAGAACCAAATATTTTAGCATCCAATCCGTTTATATTTATTTTTATATCATCTCTATGTGGACCAAATTCTGTAGTACCTTTTTCTATGTCTTTTGCTAAATTCATGTTTAAAACCTCTATAAAAATATCTTTTATTTCATTTTTGCTTAGCTGACAATCTATATTGAAAGAAGGCGTATATTCAAGGTCAAGTTCTTCTATTCCTTCAGTTATATTTTTATGAATTTTTTTTGATATTTCAGATATCCGGTCTATAAACTCTATACGATTTTTAATTATTTCAGAGCCAACCTCAGCTAACTGCATGTCCCAAACTTCTATAGTTTTAAGTTTATTATTATTTCTTTGAATAGACTTTAAAAGATTATTTCTCTGTTTAAGTATTTTACTATACCTATTGATATTGTAACGATACTTAGGTCTTATCTGAGATATCTCAGTATCTAAAAATGTTCTTCTATTATTTGGTCCTTCTTTAACTAGTTTCAAATCTTCAGGAGAAAATAAAACAACATTTAAATGACCAAATAAATCTGATATTTTATCAATTTCTACTCTATTAATTCTAACCCTCTTTGTTTTATTTTTTTCAAATTTAATCTCTATAAACTTGTCAGCAAAATCCCATCTAACATTTATACCTATATAAGCTTTATCCTTATCTATTTTTATTAATTCCTTTTCTTTAGCAGCTCTATAAGACTTACCAAAAGCACATATATATATAGATTCTAATAAATTTGTCTTACCCTGCGCATTATCTCCTATAAATATATTTAATTTTTTATTTAATTTTATATCTAACTTATCATAATTTCTATAATTTATAAGTTTGATACTTTCTATATGCACATAAAGCACTCCTTTAGGAAAAAAGCATCATTTTTCCTCTATTTCTTTCCTATTCTACAATATATCTTTCACCGTTAGACAATTCTATTATATCTCCTTTTTTTACTTTTTTACCTCTTTGAAGGATAATCTCTCCATTTAACTTAACTTCACCATTTTTTATTAATATTTTTGCATGTCCTCCAGTTTCAGCTATATTTGCATATTTTAATAATTGATCTAATTTTATATACTCCGTATGTATTTTTATTTTTTCCATACTATCAACTCCTTGAAAATTAATAGACACCTTAAACTAGGTGTCTTAAGTTTTAGTAGTTTTCATTTAATCTTACTGGTAAAACTAGGTATGTATAGCTATTATCTCCATAAGGCCTTATTATACAAGGCTTTACATTACTTTCAAAATCCATAATTATCTCTTCATTATCTATTACTCTTAATGCATCTAACATATATTTTGAATTAAATGCTATTTTAATATCATTTCCTTCAAGCTCTATCGGCAGCTCTTCGTGTACATTACCTATCTCAGAATTAGAGCTTATTATCATCCTTTCATCTGATATAGTAAATTTAACAAGGTTATTTTTTCCTTCTCTTGCTAGTAATGAAGCTCTTTCAATACTTTCTTGTACAGTTTTAGTATTTACTCTAACTCTTGATTTATACTCATTTCTTATTATATCACGATAATTTATAAATTCACCTTCAAGTAATCTTGATATTATAACTGTTTCACCAAAATCAAAAAGTACATGACTTGAAGTAAACATTATTTTAACATCAGAATCATCATCGTCAAGTATTCTACTAACTTCATTAAGTGTTTTACTAGGTATTACAACTTTTATATCATTATCACTATTTACACTAATTTCTTTAACTGCAAGTCTATAACCATCTAATGCTACAAGTGCTGCTCTTTTATTGTTAACTTCTAATAAAGCTCCTGTTAATATTGGTTTTATTTCGTCTTGTGCAGCTGCAAAGATAGTTTGCCTAATCATAATTTTTAAAAGATCCTTAGGTATACTTAAATTAATATCATCATCTACAACTGGTAGTTGTGGATATTCTACAGAAGGCTGACCAATAATGTTAAATTTAGAGTTTCCACAAGTAATATGAACATTATTATTTTCATCTGCCTCAATTTCAACATCTAAACTAGGTAATTTTCTAATTATGTCTCCAAATAATTTTGAAGCAATGACTATAGAACCTTCTTCTATTACTTCACAGTTTATCTTTGATTCTATACCTATTTCTAAATCTGTACCTGTAAGTTTTAAAGTATTTTCTTTAGCTTCAAGTAAGATCCCATTTAATATAGGTAATGTTGTTTTTGATGTAATTGCTTTTTGGACAATATTTATACATTTATTTAATTCTTTTTGAGTAACTTTTATTTTCAATTGTGGATAACCTCCTTCTCAGTGGTTAGAAAAAATATAAATACTAAACTTATAGTAATAGTAATAGGTGAAGTTAATATGTGGATAACTAAATAAATGAACTAAAAATACATAATGTAAGCTGTTAATAATTTGTTGGTAAAAAATTTAATTATAAACATAATAACAGTCAAAAAAATTTTAAAATTATTATCAACATTATATTAACAGTTTATTAACATACAAATGTTGATTATTTACCTTTTATTTCATTTATAATATTTTCAATTTTTAATTTTAGTTCTGCATTGTTTTTAATGTCAGATGAAATCTTGTCGTATGCATGTATAACTGTAGTGTGGTCTCTACCACCAAATTCGTCACCTATTTTTGGTAGAGATAAATCTGTTAATTCTCTACATAGATACATTGCAATTTGCCTTGGATAAGCTATTGACCTTGTTCTTTTTTTAGAGTCAAAATCTTCAACATTTACATTAAAGTTTTGAGCTACTACCTCTTTTATTAGCTTTACATTAATTTCTCTTGGTTTAGTGTTAGAAATTATATCTTTTAAGGCTTCAGTAGCTAGATCAACTGTTACCTCTCTATTAGTTAAAGAAGAATAAGCTACAATTCTAATTAACGCACCTTCAAGTTCTCTAATATTAGATTGTATTTTAGTTGCTATATATAGCATTACATCATTTGGAACATGTATGTTTTCAACTTTTGCTTTTTTTCTTAATATAGCTATTCTAGTTTCTAAATCAGGTGGTTGAATATCTGCAATTAAACCCCATTCGAATCTCGACCTTAGCCTATCTTCTAATGTAGGAATTTCTTTTGGTGGCCTATCACTAGATATAATAATTTGTTTATTAGCTTCATGAAGAGCATTGAATGTATGGAAAAACTCTTCCTGAGTTCTCTCTTTACCAGCTATAAACTGTATATCGTCTACAAGCAGTACATCAACGTTTCTATATTTATTTCTAAATTCAACATTTCTATCATCTCTAATAGAATTAATTAGTTCATTTGTGAACTTTTCAGATGAAACGTAAACTACTTTGGCCTTTGGGTTTTGATTTAATATATAGTGACCAATAGCATGCATAAGATGAGTTTTACCTAACCCAACTCCTCCATAAATAAAAAGAGGATTATATGCTTTAGCAGGAGCTTCAGCTACTGCTAAAGATGCTGCATGGGCAAATCTATTGCTATTACCTATAACAAATGTGTCAAAAGTGTATTTAGGGTTTAATTGAGACCTTGAAGTGGAAGTATCATTTATTTCATTTTGTATAGTTTGTCCAACTTCGTTTACTTCTTCTCCTGGAATTATAAATTTAATATCGAAATCTCTATTAGTAGCTTGTTTAACAGCGTTTTTGATTAATGTTAGGTATCTAGCTACTAGTATACCTTTTGTAAATTCATTTGGAGCCCCTAAAATTATTTGATTATCATTTATTGTTAAAGGTTCTATTGTTTTGAACCAAGTATTGAAGCTAACTTCTGTTAGTTCTGTTTTTATTAATCTCAGGGTATCGTTCCAAATATCATCTAAATTTAAACTCATTTATATTCCTCCTATCCATATAGGATTATAGACATATTTATAGGGAATAATACAAAATATACACAAATTTATCCACAGAAAAATAAAATAACTACTTAGTATAAATGAATATTATTTGATCACAAGGAAAATATAAAGATGTGGATAAAATGTAGAAAAATATATTATAAATGGTTAAATAAAATGTGAAATTGAAGTTTGTCCACAAGAGATAAAAAAATTAATGTGGAATATAAATGTAGTATTTTTCTAATATGAAAATTATAATCCACAAAATTAAAAGTTATACACAACCTTATCCACACATTGTGAATAAAATCGTCAATTGTTAATAAATAATCCACACATTTATATAATAATATCAAAAAAAAAATTGATAATCAACAATATTAAAAAAGATATCCACAAGATCAACATAAATGTAGATTATTTATTAACATACATAAATTTATTAATTCCTTGACATACAGATGTAATATGGCTATAATCAATAGTAGTGTCTGCTTTTTTTGGATAAATACATTGCTTTATATAAAGGAAAGTTTAGTAGTTGTTGAAGGGGGTGTATCTAAATGAAAAGAACATATCAGCCAAAGAAGAGACAGAGAAAGAAAGAGCATGGGTTCAGAAAGAGAATGAGTACAAAATCAGGAAGAAATGTATTAAAGAGACGTAGAAGAAAGGGCAGAAAGAGATTGACAGCATAAGGCCGCATATTAGTGGCCTTTTTATGTTAATTTCCAGGATATTTAAGGGGAATTACAATGGATAAGAAGCTAAAGCTTAAAAATAGTAGAGAATTTAAAAGAGTATACAATCATGGAAGTTCTTATGCCAATAAATATCTAGTAATTTTTTTTATTAGGAATAATTTAGGATATAATAGGGTTGGTTTTTCTGTTACTAAGAAGATAGGTAAAAGTGTAGTGAGAAATAGAATTAGAAGATTGATGAAAGAAGCTTACAGGTTGAATAGTGATAAATTAAAACAAGGATATGATTTAGTATTTATACCTAGAAAAATAGCTGTTGGTTATGGATATAAAGAAATAGAAAGTGCCATGCTACACTTATTTAAGAAAATCAAACTATTAAAATAAGGTATAAGGTGTATAAATGAGAAAATTAATTATAATTTTAATAAGAATGTATCAAAAATTTATTTCACCATTAAAACCTAGAACATGTAGATTTTACCCAACATGTTCTGAATATTCAATTAAAGCTATCGAAAAATACGGATTGATAAAAGGTGGATTAATGAGTATTAAGAGAATTATTAGATGCAATCCTCTTAACCCTGGAGGGTATGATCCGTTAGAATAAAGAGGGGGTTATTAAATGATAGATTTATTTGCTAGACCTTTAGGAGCATTAGTTAAGGTTATATATAATTTTGTATATAGTATAGGATTTGATGCTAAGTTATTTTCTGCATATTCTATTGCTATTATAATAGCTACAATAATTTTAAGATTTATTTTATTACCTCTAACGTTAAAACAAATGAGGTCAATGAAAAAAATGCAAGAACTGCAACCTAAGATAAAAGAGTTACAGAATAAATATAAAAATGATCAACAAACTTTAAATATAAAGACTATGGAGTTATATAAGGAACATAATGTAAATCCTTTCGGTGGTTGTTTTCCTATATTAATTCAATTTCCTATAATTATAGGATTTTTTAGAGTATTACAGAATCCTGTAAACTATATATTTGGTAGTGAAGCTGTATATGAATCTATAAATAAAACGTTTTTATGGATTTCTAATTTAAATAATCCAGATCCTTGGATACTTCCTTTATTAGCTGGTATTACAACATATTTTACTAGCAAAATGACAAATACATCAGGAGGAAATGCACAGGCAGAAGCTACTCAAAAAACTATGACTATCATGTTTCCTTTTATGATATTCTTCTTTGCTAAAAATTTTCCAGCAGGTCTTACATTATACTGGGTTGTAGGTAATGTTTTTCAAATAGTACAACAGTACTTAATGAATAGATCTACAGGTAATGTTAAGGAGGAGTCAAATTAATATGAAGTCTGTAGTAAAAACGGCGAAGACTATTGATGATGCTGTTAAAGAAGCACTATTAGAGTTAGGTGCAGATAGGGATGATGTGTTTATTAAAATTTTAGAAGAACCTAGTAAAGGTTTTTTAGGCCTTATAGGAGGTAAAGACGCTAAAGTTGAGGTTACTGTTGTGAATGACCCAGTAGAAATTGCAGGAAACTTTTTAAAGATGCTTTTCAATAAAATGAAAATAAAGGCTAGTACTAGTATAAGAAGAGATGGAAAGAGTTTGTTTATAAATATTGAAGATATAAGTGATAGAGATATGGGAATTTTGATAGGAAAAAGAGGAAAGACTTTAGATTCTGTACAATATCTTGTTAGTTTAATTGTAAATAAAGAAAGAGAGAACTATATTAGAGTTTTCTTAGATATTAATAATTATAGAAAGAAAAGAGAAGAAACCCTTATCAGATTAGCCGAAAAAATGGCTTTTAAAGTAAAGAGATTAAGAAGAGATATAAAGCTTGAGCCAATGAATCCTAATGAAAGAAGGATTATACATTCAACACTTCAAAACAATCCTTATGTAGAGACTTTTAGTGAAGGAGAAGAACCATTTAGAAGAGTAGTAATTAGTTATAAAAAAGAAACATCAAAAACCCAGTATTAATACTGGGTTTAAGTTTTGTTTAAAGATTAATTTGGTATACTAATATTAGGTACTGGGTACTAGGTACTGGGTACTGGGTGCTAGGTACTGGAATTAGAGAACAGGGAACAGAGAATAGGGTACAGATATAAGAATGAAAAATTGATTCGTTATTTGCTATTTGCTAAATAAAAACGAAATACGGTATTAAATATTAATCAAATGAGGTGAGTTAAAGTGTATTTTGATACAATTGCTGCTGTTGCTACAGCACCTGGAGAAGCAGGTATTGGGATTGTAAGAATAAGTGGGGAAAAGTCAGTTCAAATTGCAGATAAAATCTTTAGAGCTAAAAACAAAAGAAAATTAAGCGATTTTCAAGAAAGAAGATTAACATATGGATACATAATAGAGCCTGATACTAACAAGAAAATAGATGAAGTATTAGCGGTATATATGAAAGGTCCTTATACTTATACAAAAGAAGATATTGTAGAAATAAATTGTCACGGTGGAATAATACCTGTAAGAAGAGTTTTAGAAATAGTATTAGAGAATGGAGCTAGGCTTGCAGAACCTGGTGAATTTACAAAAAGAGCTTTTCTAAATGGTAGAATAGATTTATCACAAGCTGAGGCAGTAATTGATTTAATTAGAGCTAAAACAGATTCAAGTTTTGACGTGTCTTTTAATCAACTTGAAGGAAGATTATCAAAAGAAATAAATGAAATTAGGGAAATTTTATTGAGAATGCTAGCAAATATAGAGGCTAATATAGATTTTCCAGAAGAAGATATAGAAACAATGACTTATGAGGGATTACTGGATGAAGGAAAAAATGTTTTAAAAAGAATAGAAAAGCTTTTAGATACAGTATATACAGGAAAGATATTAAGAGAAGGCTTAAAAACAATAATACTAGGAAAACCTAATGTTGGTAAATCTTCATTAATGAATGCAATACTTAGAGAAAATAGAGCGATTGTAACAGATATACCTGGTACTACTAGAGATATAATAGAAGAATATGTGAATATTAAAGGTATTCCTTTAAAGATAATAGATACTGCTGGTATAAGGGAAACAGAAGATATAGTTGAAAAAATAGGGGTGGAAAGAGCAAAAAGTTTATTAGAAGAAGCGGACTTAGTTATTGTGCTTTTCGATGTGTCTAAAGAATTAACAGAAGAAGATATGGAAATTGCTAGATTAGTTAAAAATAAGAAGGTAATAGTATTAGTAAATAAGATAGATTTACCTCCAGTAGTAAGTAAAGAAGAAATACAGAATATTCTACCAGGTAAAAAGATAATAGAAACTTCGATAGTAAAAGGAGAAGGATTAGAAATATTAGAAGATTCTTTGAAAGAAATGTTTTTTAAAGGAGAGGTAAAAATAAAAGATAATACAATAGTTACAAATGCTAGACATAAGAGTTTATTAATTAAAGCTAAAAAGAATATTGAAGAAGCTATTGAATCTATTGAAATGGGTATGCCTATAGATTGTATAGAAGTTGATATTAAAGATTGCTGGGAAAATCTAGGTCAAATAACAGGAGATACTGTTACAGAAGATATTATCGATAGGATATTTGAAGAATTTTGTATAGGTAAATAAGTTTATTTATTTTAAAGGAGGAAACTTCTATGAAATATCAAGCTGGTGAATATGATATTATCGTTATCGGAGCAGGACATGCAGGATGTGAAGCTTCTCTTGCAGCTGCAAGAATGGGTATGAAAACTCTTTTACTTACAATAAATCTAGATTCTATAGCACTTATGCCATGTAATCCTGCAATAGGTGGTACTGGAAAGGGACACTTAGTTAGAGAGATAGATGCTTTAGGTGGAGAAATGGGAAAAAACATTGATAAAACTTTTATACAAAGTAGAATGTTAAATACATCAAAAGGGCCAGCAGTACATTCTTTAAGAGCACAAGCAGATAAAAAAAGATATCAATCTAGCATGAAACAAGTTATTGAAGAGCAGGAAAATTTAGATTTGAAACAGGCTGAAGTTATTGAAATTTTAGTTGAAGATAAAAAGGTCACAGGAGTAATGACAAAGACTGGTGGTGTTTACTCAGGTAAAGCTGTTATTTTAGCTACAGGTACTTATCTTAAAGGTAGAATATTTATAGGAGAAGTGAATTTTGAAGGTGGTCCTAATGGACTTTTTCCTGCTAATCATTTATCAGAATCTTTGAAAAAACTAGGTATAAAATTAAGAAGATTTAAAACTGGAACACCTGCAAGAATACACAGAGACAGTATTGATTTTAGTAAAATGGAAATTCAGCCTGGAGATGAAGAAATAGTTCCTTTTTCTTTTTTAAATGATAGAATCGAAAAAGAACAGGTACCATGTTGGCTTACTTACACAAATGAAGAGACTCATAAAGTTATATTAGATAATTTAAATAGGTCACCATTATATGCTGGTGAAATGGAAGGTGTTGGGCCTAGATATTGCCCTTCCATTGAAGATAAGGTAGTTAGATTTTCAGATAAGAAGAGACATCAGATATTTATAGAGCCAGAGGGGTTAGATACTTGTGAGATGTATGTACAGGGAATGTCAACCTCATTACCAGAAGAAGTTCAGATTAAAATGCTTAGATCAGTGCCTGGATTAGAAAATGTTCAGATAATGAGGCCAGCTTATGCTATAGAATATGATTGTATAAATCCAACCCAGTTAAAGAGAACATTAGAATACAAAGAAATTGAGAATTTATATTTTGCTGGACAGATAAATGGTACATCAGGATATGAAGAGGCAGCAGCACAAGGTATCATTGCAGGAATAAATGCAGTTCTTAAGCTAAGAGGTGAGGAGTCTTTTATTTTAGATAGATCAGAAGCGTATATAGGTGTATTAATAGATGATTTAGTAACTAAAGGGACAAATGAACCTTATAGAATGATGACATCTAGAGCAGAGTATAGATTAATTTTAAGACAAGATAATGCTGATTTAAGATTAACTGAAAAAAGTTATAAAATAGGGCTAGCTGATGAAGAAAGATATAAGAAAGTAGCATATAAAAAACAGAAAATTGAAGAGGAAATAGAAAGATTAAAAAATATCAAGATTACACCAACTAAGGAAATACAGGAATTTTTAACTTCAAAAAACAGTACACCATTAAAATCACCAACAACCTTATATGATCTGATAAAAAGACCTGAATTATCATATGAAATTTTAGCTGAAATTGATAAAGATAGACCAAGTCTTTCAAGAGAAATAAGAATGCAAGTAGAGATTCAAATTAAATATCAAGGTTATATTAATAAACAGTTAAAACAAATTGACCAATTTAAAAAATTAGAAAATAAAAAATTACCTAAGGATATTGATTATAGTAAAATAGAAGGATTAAGGCTTGAAGCTAGACAAAAGCTAAATGACATAAGACCAGATTCAATTGGTCAAGCATCAAGAATTTCTGGAGTTTCTCCTGCAGATATTTCAGTTTTACTTATTTTTTTAGAACAACAAAGGAGATTAAAAACTAGGAGTGAAGATAATGAGTAATGTTGATACTTTGATAGAGGGTAGTAGAGAATTAGGAATTTCATTAAAAAAAGAAGAAATAGATAAATTTCTTAAATTTAAGGAATTATTAAAAGAGTGGAATAAAAAGATAAACTTGACAGCTATAGAAGATGATAAAGAAATAGATATAAAACATTTTTTAGATAGTTTAACATTACTAAAAACAGATTATATAAAAGATAATTATAGAATAATTGATATAGGCACAGGTGGTGGATTTCCAGGAATACCTCTTAAAATAGTTAAAAACGATGTTGAGTTAGTTTTAATGGATAGTTTACAAAAGAGGATTAAGTTTTTAGATTTGGTAATAAATGAACTTGGATTAAGTAATATAAAGGCTATACATGGAAGAGCAGAGGATTTTGGCCGAGATGTAGAATATAGAGAAAAATTTGATATTGCTGTTTCTAGGGCTGTAGCATCTTTAAACATTTTATCTGAATATTGTTTACCATTTGTAAAAGTAGGAGGCTATTTTATAGCCATGAAAGGACCAGATGTTGATATTGAGTTAAAAGAGTCTGAAAAGGCATTAAAATTATTAGGTGGAAAAGTTTTAGATAAAATACAAATAAAATTACCACTAAGTGATATAACTCATACTTTAATTATAATCGAGAAAATTAATAAAACTTTGACAAAATATCCTAGAAAAGCGGGTAAGCCAAAGAAAAATCCGTTGTAAATTATAAATTATTAGGGAATTTTGTAGTACGAAAGTTTGATTTTTTTGAATTTTATAGAAGGAAGATATTTATTTTTAGAGAATAAATATTAATAGATTTATCAGATACGGCGCCTTTAGTTAACAGTGAATGATAAAAAATATTTTTTTACTTTGTGTTTTATATTTTATAAATGATTTCATAGAAAATGGGGACAAGTATTCGGGAGAGGAATGATGTTATGAGTAATCTAAAAGAAGAGATTATGTATATCCCTATAAATTGCATAAAACCCAACCCGTATCAACCTAGGAAAACTTTTAGTAAGCGAGCGTTAGAGGAATTAAGCCAATCAATTAAAGTCTATGGTATAATACAGCCAATTAGCGTTAGAAAAATAAGTGATAATAGTTATGAACTAGTAGCAGGAGAGAGAAGATTAAGAGCGGCTGAATTAGTTAATTTAGAGAAAGTTCCTGCTATAGTTTTAGATATGAAGGATCAGGATTCAGCGGTTTTGGCTCTTATTGAAAATTTACAAAGAGAAGATCTAAATTTTTTAGAAGAAGCTGAGGGTTATTATAATTTAATCAATGATCATGGGTTTACGCAGCAGGAGTTAGCAGAAAAAGTAGGGAAAAATCAGTCTACTATTGCTAATAAATTAAGAATTTTAAGATTGCCAGATGAAGTAAAGAAAATACTTATAGAGAATGGTTTAACAGAGAGACATGCTAGAGCACTCCTAAAGTTGCCAGATAAAGAACTACAGATTGAAGTATTGAATAAGGTTATTAAAAACGATTTGACAGTTAAGAAAACTGAAAAGCTTATTAAAGATATTCTTGAAGAGATAACAAAAGAAAAAGAGACCGAAGCAAAGCAAAATATCAAAAGTATAATTAATTTTAGAATATATTTGAATACTTTAAAAAATGCATATAATGCAATAAGAGAAAGTGGAATAGATGCAAAATATGAACAGAGAGATAAAGGAGATTTTATAGAAGTTGTTGTAAAGATACCGAAAAGGAAATAAAGTCAAGATAAAGTGACTTAGTATATTAGCTTTACATATAATTGGGGGAGTGGGATAAGCTAATGTACTGGGTCTTTTTTTATTTTGGGTACTAGGTACTGGGTACTAGGTACTGGGTACTAGGTACTGGATACTGGGTACTTGGTATTGGAAATAGAGAATAGAAATCAGAGAACAGTGGACAGGGGATAGAGATCAGGGATAAGAAATGTAAAATTGATTTGTTGTCCGTTATTTGTTAAAAATAAAGCGAAAGGCGAAAAATGAGAATCGAAAAGCCGATTGACTAAAGATTATTGACAAAAAATAAAAAAATAGCAGGAATGTATTTTGTTTAAGCGAAATATTTTAATATATGTGTAAAAGGGGAAGTGAGGTGAAGTAATGGCTAAAATAATAGCTGTATTTAATCAAAAAGGAGGAGTTGGCAAGACAACTACTAATGTAAATCTTACAGCATGTCTTGCTAGAAAAGGGAAAAAGATATTAGTTATAGATATTGATCCTCAGGGAAATACAACTAGTGGGTTTGGCATAAATAAAAATGACGTGGAAATTTCTATCTATGATTCTATAATCAATGGTGTAGATATAAGGAAAATAATAATAAATACAGATATAGAAAATTTATATTTAGCACCTTCTAACGTAGAATTAGCTGGTGCTGAAATAGAACTGACTAAAAGGCCAGATAGGGAATTAACTTTAAGAAATGTTATAAAAGATATTAGAAATGATTACGACTATATTTTTATAGATTGTCCTCCATCTTTAGGTTTGTTGACTATCAATTCTTTAGTGGCAGTTGATAGTGTTTTGATACCTATTCAATGTGAATATTATGCTTTAGAAGGTGTTAGTCAATTAATGGATACTATTAGATTAGTGAAAAAGAGTTTAAATCCTGATTTAGAAATAGAAGGCGTTGTTTTGAGTATGTTTGATGGTAGGACAAATTTATCAATACAAGTAGTAGATGAGGTTAAGAAATATTTTAAGGGGAAAGTATATACAACAATAATACCAAGGAATGTTAGATTAGCTGAAGCTCCAAGTCATGGTTTACCTATTATCGATTATGATCCTAAATCTAGAGGAGCAGAGGCTTATATGGAATTAGCTGAAGAATTTCTAGAATACGTAGAGGATGTGATTTAATGACAAAAAAGAGAAGAGGTTTAGGAAAAGGACTTGCAGCTTTAATACCAGATGAGCCTTTAAATAATATAGAAAATAATGATAAAGATAGAGTAATAAGTGTTGATGTGTCACTGATAAAGCCGAACAAAGAGCAGCCAAGACGTGAATTTACTTTAGATTCACTTAATGAACTAGCTGAATCATTAAAGGTACATGGTTTAATCCAACCTATTATTGTTAGAAAAATTGACGATGGATATGAACTTGTAGCTGGAGAAAGAAGATGGAGAGCTGCAAAAATAGCAGGACTTAAGGAAATACCTTGTATAGTAAGAGATTTTGAAAGTAGAAAGTCTGCAGAAATTGCTTTGGTTGAGAATATCCAAAGAGAAGATTTAAATCCAATTGAAGAAGCAATAGCTTATAAAAGGTTAATGGAGAATTATAATCTTACACAAGAAGAGATATCTACTATTGTAGGTAAGAGTAGACCTTATGTGGCTAATACATTAAGATTATTAAATTTAAGTCAAGAAGTAATTAGTTTTATTTTAGAAGGTAAATTAACTAGTGGTCATGGAAGAGCTTTATTACAAATAGATGATTTAAATAAGCAAATTAAATTGGCTAAAGAAATAATAGAAAAAAGATTAAGTGTTCGTGAAGCTGAAAAATTAGTTAAAGAATTAAAAAATGAGGTAAAAAGCAAGAAAAATAATAAAAAGGAATCAAAAAGAGATCCATTTACTTTAGAGATAGAAGAACAATTAAGAAAGATTTTAGGAACTAAAGTTCAGATAAGCAAAGGAAAAAAGAAAGGAAAAATTGAGATAGAATATTACAGTCAAGATGATTTGGATAGAATATTAGATATAATTTTAAACTCCTAATGTTTCGCGTGAAACATTAGGAGTTATTTGTTTAGTAGTTATTAATAGATAGTTAGTAGTTGAAAATTATTAGTTATTATGGTTATTAATAGTAAACAACAAAATCTTCGATTTGAATTAATCAAGCTAGATTTTGCCTATATCCATTACGAAAATTATATT